>JBFMHI010000012.1 GCA_040753085.1 bacterium
ATCGCCCTTACTGTCGGGGCACGTTGCAACGTGCCCCTACAGCCTTGTCAAGATAGAAGTTATCTGTTAGTGCTTGTCTTTATGCCGAAGGGGTAAATAATTACCCAAATAAGTAATCATAAGGGTTACCCTTACAAAAGACGAACCCATTAAAACAAACTTGACAAGGCAATAGGTATCAGGGAAATACTGAAGGCTGTTTGGTAAGTACTGATAAAATATAAGGGGGTATAAAAGGATGAAAAGGATTTGCAGAAAGATAGAAGATATGATGACCGCAATAGCCTTTGCTGAAGCAGGAGAGTTTGAAACTGCAACCGAGATACTCAAGGAATCAGAATCTAAGGAACAAAGTTCTGCTAAGACAGATAGATTGCCAGAAGAAACGGTTATGCCCCTGCGAACCTGCGATTCTGTGAGGCACAAAGGGGAATGATCATAGGCAAGATGCCTGGGCTACTATGAAGGAGGAATATTTCATGGCAAAGCAGTCGAAGAAAAAGCTCCTAAGTAAGATGATTATTTACGGTATAGGAACAGTGATTCTCTATGTCCTGCTGTTGACAAATCAGGACCTTGTCAATCAAAAATTTACCCTTGGAGGCTTTTATGCCCTGCTTCCCATAGGGACAGCTTTTATCTTTTCTTTTATTCACGGTAACTTTACGAGTTATTTTTGGACAGTGATAGGCATAGAGGCAAAAAAGAGAAGGGAGATTAAGTAAGGATGCACGATATAACTCAGACGGTGTCAAATTTTGTAGACCTTAACTGGATGAATATGACCTATCTCTTTCTGGTGGGATTTATTGGAGGTCTGGTGAGTGGTTTTATTGGCTCAGGTGGTGCCTTTGTCCTTACACCTGGTATGATGAGCATGGGGGTACCAGGACTCGTGGCAGTGGCATCAAATATGTGCCATAAGTTCCCAAAGGCACTCGTTGGTGCAATAAAGAGGGCAAAATATGGCCAGGTGGATATAAAACTTGGCCTTATAATGGGTGCCTCTGCAGAGGCGGGAGTGCTTATAGGTGCCCAGATTCAGGAAAACATCAAAAGGTCCTTTGGTGATGCAGGTTCGAACCTTTATGTAAGTGTAGCCTTTGTGGTGGTCCTTGCCATAGTGGGTGGATTTGTCCTCGGGGATGCCTTTAAATCAAAGAAGAATACTCAGATAGAGGTGGAAGAAGAGGAGGTAACAAGGATAGCAAAATGGATCCAATCCATAAACATCCCTGGCACAATGATCTACTTCAGGAGTCTCAATGCAAAGGTCTCTGTATTATTCACCATCCCTCTTGGATTTGCTACAGGTATGCTTGCCGCAACCATTGCAGTCGGAGGCTTTATAGGTGTTCCATCAATGATATACCTACTGGGTGCTCCGAGCCTTATGGCTTCTGCAACAGAGCTGGTAATTGCCTTTGTGATGGGTATGGGAGGGTCTTTTAAGTATGCCCTTCATGGTCTTGTGGATATACGACTGGCAATGATAATACTTGCGGGCTCTCTCTTTGGTATCCAACTTGGTGCAATAGGGACAACCTATGTTAAAGGATACATGATAAAACTCGTAATGGGAACAATAATGGTTATCGTCTTATTCAGCAGGGCATTGATGATTCCTGTCTATCTTAGTCAACTTAATCTCATATCTCACCTTGGAGAAACAATGGTAAAGATTCTTAAGGCTTCAAGTTTTGCTATAATGGTCCTGGCACTTCTGTTTGGTGGATTAATGGTCCTGGGAGCCCTCGTGAAAGGAATAAAGGAAGAAAAGAGATTGGAAAAAGGACTTTCAGTTACATAGGAGGAATTTATAATTATGAGTATCTACAGCAAGATTCTTGTGGCCATTGATGGCTCACTTACCAGTCTGCATGCCCTTGAGGAGTTCTTTAAACTCGCTCAGAATGAGGGAAACAGGATTACTGTGGTCTCGGTTATTCCACCATACATAGGAGACCTTGCCCTTGTCGCCGTTGGAGATATAATAGCAGCAATAAAAAAGCCTTGGGAAGAAGCACTTAAAAAAGCACAGGAACTTGCTGATAAACATAAGGTTCTCATAAAAACGGTCTGTGAAGAGGGTGAACCTTATGAGAGGATAATAGACCTTGCCCAGGCAGAAAATTGTGATCTCATAGTAATGGGCAGAAGGGGACTCAAGCGCCTTGAGAGGGTTCTTCTCGGAAGCGTTACCGCAAGGGTAATTGGATACAGTCCAATAGATGTCCTTGTTGTTACAAAAGATACCTTTGTGGGATGGCAGAGGATTCTTTTGGCAACAGATGGCTCTAAATACAGTGAACCTGCTACCAGAAGGGCAATAGACCTTGCCAGCTCCTATGGAGGAGAAATTAAGGTTATCTCGGTCGTTGATGTGCCTCCAGAATTTTATGCGGAATCACCAAAGACGGTAGATGAATTAATCACTAAGACAAAGGGGTATGTTGAAGCTGTAAAAAGGAATGCTGAAGGTGTTGGCGTGAGCACAGAGAGCTTTGTCCGTGAAGGAGAGTCCTATAAGGTAATTGCTGATATGGCCGAGCAACTTAAGGTAAACATTATTGTGATGGGCTCTCATGGTAGAACCGGTCTCGAACGGCTTCTCATGGGAAGTGTTACGGAAAAGGTCATCGGCCACACAGACCGGGCAGTGCTCGTCGTAAAAAGCGGGTTTTAGGTGGGATAGAGGGGCCGGTAACCGTATCCTTCATCCTTCTTTTACCTCGGTTTTATCCGGCCATACCGTAATAGAGAAACGGTCTTTGGTGAGCTTTTGTGATATCCCGCAAATTTCAAGGAGATATTCAGCAATCTCGGGACGGTTCAAAATCATCCATTTTCTTGTGAAACTTTAGGCGCGGTTAACCTTCCGCAGAAGTAGGGTGGGCATTACCCACCAATCTGTTCGCCATCTACGCCTTTTTGGTGGGCGGTGCCCACCCTACCTCTCAGCCGCAAGCTTTCACAGTAAAGTGAACCATCCCGCAATCTCTCTTTTTATTTTTCCAGGGATATTGTAACCGTTCAGTCCTTTTTTGTCGTAAGGGAAGAGGAGGTAGTAGAGAGAGCGGATAATGTGCTCATGATAATTGCGTTGCCAAAAACGCCCACGAAACCGCGGCCAGTCGAGAGTTCTAACGCCACGGGTGTATTCAACCGTCGTCAACGATCTGTAGGGGCAACCCTTGTGGTTGCCCCTGTGGTTGCCCTGTCATTTTGGGCACCCACAAGGGGTGCCCCTACGATTACAATGATACCGTGGATGTGGTTGGGCATGGTGATGAATGTGTCTAAATCAACGTCTGGAAATCGACTTGGTAATGCGTTCCATTCGTTGTAACCGTTCAACCATAAAGCCACTAAGCCACGAAGAGAATGATAGAATAGCACACGGATGACACAGATTTTGGCGGATTCTCACGGATTTTTTCTAATAAATTTTTATCCGTGTCAATCCGTTTCATCCGTGTAATCCGTGTGCTATTATTGGTAATCTTTGTGTCTTTGTGCCTTAAGAGCTGAATAGTTACAAAAATTTCCCCTCAATTTTCATTGCCCCCTGAACGGTTAGGGGATATTAGCGTCTAAAGGCATACATCCCCCCATTTGAAAACAGGGTATGCTCATCCAGCTCGATTGTTACAGCATCGTCTGTAAAAATAGCCTCGATCTTATTTAGATCTCCAGGCATCTCTTCCGGCAAACAAGTTATCTCTTTAGGTCTTTCATTTTGGTAATAGCGAATGTTTATTTTCTTCGAACCGAGTAAATGGGGCAAATGAGAGACAAACTTCAGGGCCTTTTCGGGAGGAACTTCGAAACTTAGTCCGTCGTCTCTGGCAGCCACATACAGCTCCGGATCACCGAATCTTCTTTCGCTCTTTTTGCTTTCTAAAGGGCCGCTGAATCCTTCCAGATCTTCCAGAGGAAGATAGCTCAAGAGATCTGTCTTTTCTTGAGGTGTCATTCTTCGAATCAATTCAGCTATCACACGGCTTATATTGGAAATAGACTTTTGTGGCACCAACCTTCCTCCTCAGTCAGAAGTCAGAGGTCTTCTGTCCTCTATCCTCTGTCTTCTGTCCCTGTTACTCTGAAGTCATAATCACTACTTCCACCCGCCGGTTCCTCCGGCGTCCTTCTTCGGTCTTGTTGCTGACCAGGGGCTCATTTCCCCCATAGCCCCTGATTGACAGCAGCCTGGGGGAGACATTCCCTTTCTCGATCAAATATTTCATTACATTATCGGCCCTGGCTTCTGATAATTGGAGATTAAGAAGGCTTGATTCTTCATCAGCTTCAGTGTGCCCTTCGATTATCACTTTTTTAAGTTGAGGATGCAGCTTAATGGCTTGAGCCACCGCATCCAATATATCAAAATACTCGGGTTCTACGGTTATTCTTAATCGAGGAAATGGTATGGGAAGAACCATTACCAACTTGCTGTCTTCCTTAATTACCTCTACCTCCTTATCTCTTAGATTTTTCAGGGCTTCCTCTAAATTGGCCGGTCCTGCCTTTTTTTCTTTCCCTATCACTTCCTCGGCCGGCTCTAATTTTGGTTTGGGTGATCTCTCTTTCTCCGTTATCTCCACCACAGGCATTTTTTCCTTTTCATCTCTTTTTTCACCGGTCGGGGCTTTAGCCTGTTTTTCCGCAGGTTCCGGCTTGGTTGGTTTTGGTTGATATACCTCGGCCGCTTCAGGGATAGATAATTGGGCCTTATATTGGTTCAAGGCAGCGGCAAGCTCCTCTATTCTTTTTTCCGCCTTCTCTTTAGCGGCAACTGCCTCTTGTGTTTTTGCATGCGCCAGGAAGATTTCCTCTCTCAATTTATTTATCTCAGCCACTATTTCCTCGTTTTTCTGGGTTTCAGCTTCGATTTTTTGCCGGGCGGAAACCAGCTCCCCTTTTGCCTGGGCCAATTCACTCTGAAGGGCTTCAGACTCACTTTTTTGTTGCGCCAGGGCCAGGTCTCTCTTTGTTTGAGTCAATTCAGCCTGCAGGGTTTCCAAACGCTTCTCAGCGGCGGCGAGGTCGGTCTTAGCATTCTCGGCCATAGAGAGTCCTCGCTGCATCTCTTCCCGAGCTTTAAGGATTTCCTCCTTTTCTTTAAGGAGCAATTTGCTTTCCTTTTCCTGATCCGCTATGGTCTGTTGAGCCGCCTCAAGCTTAGCCCTGGCAGCCGAGAGTTCCCCTTGCATCTTTTCTTGATTCGCCATGGCGCCCTGAGCCGCCTTAAGCTCAGCCTGAAGACGGGACAATTCCCCCCTCAGTTTATTTACTTCTTCTTCCGCCTCTTTTCTGGCACGATCGGCCTGATCCGCCTTATCTCTTTGGGAAAATAGTTCTTGCCGCAGTTCTTCTATTCTTCCCCCCTTAATTCGGCTAAGGCCCCCTTTCTCTAAATTCTCTCGTTTTTCTTTCTCTTCTATAAGGTTACGCTCGGCTAAAGCCATTTCATCTTTAAGTCTGGCCAATTCCTTTTCGATCTCATTAATGGTCTCTTGCGACTTTTTCTTAATGGCCTCTACCTTTTCTCTGGCTTCTCTGACCGCCTCATCTGTTTGGACTTGAGCCTCTCCCCCCACCCTGCTCAAAAACAGGACCATAAAAATCAACCCGATAATAAAACTTAACCTTCTTCCTTTCATCATCATCACCCCTTATTTTAATTAACGTAACCGTTCAGGTATGCACGAATTAGCACGGATAAATAACACAGGACAGAAGGCGGAAGTGTAGGGACAGGGCTTGTCCCTGTCCGTGCTTGTCCATGTCCGTTCCGTAGACGGACAACCACAAGGGTTGTCCCTACAGCCTAAGGACAGACCCTAATCACGGACACGGCTCACGGATTTTCCGTATTTCATCTGTGTGCATCTGTGGCTGAAATGTAACTATTCAGGCAGATAGGCTGAAGGCTGAAGGCTGAAGTTCAATAGCCTTCAGCCTTCAGCCTATCCACCTGAGTAGTTACAATAAATTGTTAATTAGGTGTAAGCGTTCAGCCACTAAGGCACAAACTCGATGCTCGATGCTCGATCCTGGATACTGGATCCTTTACCAGCATCGAAGATCGAGCATCGAGGATCGAGCATCGAGCATCGAGCATCCAGCATCATGTGCTGAACGGTTACGATAATCGATAATTAGGTTATCTCTCGCCGGAGGTAAGAAGCCCTGACACCTATCTCTTCTCTGTATTTACTAACGGTCCGTCGGGCAACCTTTATCCCCTCTTTTTGAAGCAATTTCGTTATCTTGGAATCTGATAAAGGCCGCTTGGGATCTTCCTTTTCAATCAATGTCTTTATCCGTTCCTTGACCTGAATAGAAGATGCCTGTTCGCCTCTTTTCCTATCCAGGCCGGAATCAAAAAAGTACTTCAGGGGAAGCATTCCCCACGGAGTCTGAGCAAACTTATTGGATATCGCCCTGGAGACAGTAGTGGCGTCAAGTTCTACCCTCTTAGCCACATCTTCCAGTTTTAGCGGTTTTAATCCCCGAGGACCGATTCTCAGGAATCCATCCTGAATATTAAAAATAGTTTTTGCCACCTTCATAAGCGTATTTTTACGCTGAATAATACATTGCCTGAACCAGGCGGCTGACTTGATCTTTTCTCGAATATATTTAGCTACCCCCTCCTCTAAGCGGTCTTGTTTCAAAACATCTTTGTAGTATGAACCGATTCGCAATTTAGGGATTTCACGATCATTTAATGAGACGACAAATTCATTATCCACCTCTTCCACGATTACATCAGGCGTAACATACACAATGGCCTCATTTTCATATAACCGTCCTGGTTTTGGCTCCAGGGTGGATAAATCTTTAATTAGTTCTTTTACCTGAGCTAAAGGAATATTCATCTCTTTAACAATCTTATCATATCTCCGGCGATAAATATCTTCCAGATGATTTCTGATTAAGGTGATAATAGGGGTATTGTCCCAACCAAGCTCTTTAGCCTGGATTTCCAAACATTCTTTCAAATCTCTTGACCCTACTCCAGGCGGGTCAAAGCCCTGAATTTTAGTCAACATCTTTTCCAGCTCAGACACATCTTCCTTTAAGCTGGCCGCTAAGGATTCCAGAGGCAGAGATAGATATCCATTGTCATCAATCTCCCCGATCAAAAACCTGCCTATGAAAAACTCTTTTTCAGTCAGAGACAAGGTCCTGAGCTGCCCCAACAAATGCTCTCTCAGGGAAGGGGTTTGGGTGACCAGATTCTCATAGTTCGGTTCCCATTCGAGGTCTGAGACGGTCCCAAAGGCCGGGAAATCATCCTTCTTCTCCAGATATTTCTCCCAATCTATTTCAGGGTCCTCTGCCTTTTGTTTTGGCTTTTCTTCAATCTCTTCTCCTTCCAATTCCAGGACCGGATTTTCCATAAGTTCGGTTTCTATTTCCTCTACAAGTTGTGGAGTAGAAAGTTGAAGAATATGGATAGCCTGCTGAAAAACCTGGGTGAAAATCAGTTGTTGTCTCTGGATCTGCTGGATGGTCTGTTCCATAACATTTTTAGGCCTTGATCAGCGTTTCGGCCATTTACCCCTCAGGGGGATAGGCTGAAGACTATCCCTAAAAGTCTTCAGCCTTCAGCCTATCCACCTGATTGGTGAGTGGCCAAAACGATGACCCTGGCCTTTTTGTTATAATTATAGCAGATTAAATCGAATCTATCAAGAAAAAAATAAGCCATTGGCTATTGGCTAAAAAATAAGGTTGCATTTTTAAGAAAAATTTAGTAAGATAAGGAATATGTTTGCCCAATTAAAGGAAGTCCTGGCCAAACGAATAGTCTATTTGAAGATCATCATCTTTTTGGGGTTATTACTTCTCCTGATGATTAACGCCGGCAGTTGGTTTTTCTACAACCGGACCAGGAATTATTTAGAAGACGAGTTGGCTAAAAGACTAATTGCCATTGCCGCCACGACTGCCCTTAAAATAGACCCAATTGGCCTAAGTGAAGAATCAAACAAAGCTCGTCTCAAAAAATTCTTAAAAGATGTAAGGCAGACTAATAATCTTTTCAATATCTCTATTCTTGATACCAGACAGCAGGTGGTGGTGGAAGCCAAAGATCGAACTGAAGAAGAAAGGGAGAAGTTCATATCTTTTACGGAAGAGGGCACTAAGGCCTGGCTGAGGGCCTGGGGAGGGACTAATGCCGTGTCTGGGGTTTACTGGATTGATGGGACATATCTTAAAAGCGGTTATGTGCCTATCAGGGATGAAAAGAGCATACCCAGGGCCATCCTTTCGGTGGAGGCGAGTGTAAGATTCTTTAATGTCTTGAATCTATATAAGCGGAGTTTAATCCTCAGTGGCTTAATATCTCTGGCCTTTACCTTTCTTTTCGGGTTATTTCTCTATCGGGTGATGGTCTCGACCACTTCTGCTCAGGAGAGTGTTCGTCAGGCGGAAAAACTGGCTACCATGGGGCAGCTTTCAGCCGGTCTGGCCCATGAGATTAGAAATGCCTTAGGGGTAATTGATGGCACGGCCGAGGTATTAAAACAAAGATACAATCTGCCTCAAGGCAGGGATGAGATGTTTGACTATATCCCGGCTGAAGTCAAAAAGTTAAAAAAGATTACCTCTGAATTTTTGACTTTCTTCAAAGGAACCCCCTTGAAACTGGAACCGGGCAATATAAATTCCGTGATTGATCATACCTTTATTTCTTTAAGATCCGAGTTAGAAAATGTCCATATCAAACTTTCCAGGAGATTTCGGCCTGATTTACCCCTGACCTTATTTGATAGTGGAAGAATGGAACAGGTCTTCTTAAACCTCTTGTTAAATGCGAAAGAAGCCATGCCTGACGGAGGCGAGATCAGTGTCACTACTAATGTGGTTACAGCTAAGGCCGGACAAAGCTATATTCAGATAAAGGTATCAGATTCAGGCCAGGGAATTCCTCCTCAGACTGTCGATAAACTGTTTGAACCCTTTTTCACTACTAAAGAAGAGGGACATGGCCTGGGATTATCCATTGTTTCCAGGATTATTGAGGAGCATAAAGGTGAAATTACCGTTGAGAGTGAAAAGGGGGTAGGCACAACCTTCGCTGTTTTTCTACCGGTAAGGAGTAAAGTAAATTATGAAAATTCTCGTAGTCGATGATGAACGAAAGATGTGTAACATCCTGAAGGCCATTCTGGAAGATGAGAACTATTCGGTAGCCACTGCGGAAAGTGGCCAGGAAGCCTTAAGATTACTGGGCCGGGCGGATAGTTTTGATCTGATTATCACCGATTTAATGATGCCTGAGGTAGATGGCATGGCCATCCTTAGGACGGTCAAAGAACGTAAATCACCCCCTGAAGTTATCATTATGACCGCCTATGCTACGGTTCAAACAGCGTTAGCCGCTATGAAAATGGGGGCTTATGACTATATTATTAAGCCTTTTGAAATGGATGAACTGAAATTTATGATCAAACGGCTGGCTGATCAGAAAAGGCTCATAAGTGAGAATATTGAGCTTAAACAGCAACTTGAAGCCAAATACGAATTTGAAAACTTTATTGGAAGAAGCGCTAAGATGATGGGACTTTTTGAGTTAGTCAAAAAGGTCATCTCAGGCGACACGACTATCCTCCTCAGGGGGGAAAGCGGCACAGGCAAGGCCCTGCTGGCCCAGGCTATTCATTACAACAGCCCGAGGCGGGAGAAGCCTTTTGTCAAGGTTCACTGCTCTGCCTTTCCCGGTCAGCTCCTGGAACATGAGCTCTTTGGTTATGAAAAGGGCGCCTTTCCCGGGGCCCAATTTAGAAAATTAGGCCGCCTTGATCTGGCCGGAGACGGGACTATCTTTTTAGACGAGATTGGCGACATTGAGTTGCCTCTTCAGGCAAAGCTGCTCAGGGCTGTTCAGGATAAAATAATAGTCCGGGTAGGGGGAATAGAAACTATTTCCGTCCATGCCAGGATTATTGCCACCACCAATGTGGACCTGGAAAAGGCCCTTCAGGAAAAAAGGTTTAGAGAAGATCTTTATTATCGATTAAATGTCTTTCCCCTCTTTATTCCTCCTTTACGGGAAAGGGTGGATGACATCCCGGATCTTTGTTATCATTTTTTGAAAGGATTGGGCCACGGACCGGAAAAAATAGATAAAGAGGCTATTACCTCCTTGATGAACTATCCCTGGCCCGGTAATGTCCAGGAGTTGGAAAACATTGTGGAAAGAATGGTGGTTCTATCAGGCGAGGGGATTATTACGGCTGATATGCTGCCGCCTCATATCAGAGAAAGCCGCGAGCGGAAAGAATCTTCTCCCTCAATCGGGGCAAATTATCTGCCTTGACCCCTGTTTATTAAAGTGTCTACCACATTACCCCCTCTTTCTTCTCCCGCCGTAGAAACACGATCTTCTGACCGGCCTCTTTCCGACTCCCTCATTTCTCTTCGGAAGGAGGTGGTTGTGGTGGACGTATCTCCGCCCTTAAGTTCACTCAAGCTTCGCTGATGGAGCATCTGTCTGGTAATAGGGAGAGAACTTCTCTTGCTTCCCACTATTTCTTCCTGAAGGGTGTTAATATCTCTCTCTAACATCTCTCTCGTCCCTGGATTTTCTCTTTCTTCGGGATACCCCTCGCCCCCCTCATTTATCTCCTCCCTATTGAGCCTGAATCCTTGTTCCTCTCCGGCCAGCCTGGCTCTTTCCATCTCGTGGGCCGTATTTCTGTATCGGAGATAGTCCTCAGCCAGAGATAAAACCGGGAACTGTCCCCCGGGGGTGCTTCCCTGGGGTTGAGCCAGATAAAATCCTGCTTCCGAGTGTCTGACCCGATGGTTTCTTTCACTGCCCCTCTCATTGGATCTAACCTCTTTTCTGTTTTGGTCGATTGCCGTTACAAGTAGATTGGCCATTTTGATCCCCCCTCCTTGGGAATTAAGGGTTGAGAACAGAGAGGTCTCTTCTCTCCACTCTCAGCTTTCCCCTCTCCATTTTTTGTCAATCAGCCAACAAATGGCTAAAGAATCTCTTGTAGGATTGTTGTTTTTTGTGGGGCCAAATAAAAAAGGGCCCTCCACAAGGATACCCTTCTTGTTGTAGAGAAGCCCTTTTGATAGCTCATATTTCAGACACTCATTTTAGCTACATCGTCAACCTCTTACTTTAAGCTTAATCTCGGTGATTTCTACCAATAGATTACCACCCTTGTGGTTTATAGATTTCAATAGTGTTCGTCTATTATATTATCGACATTGCCTTAGGAAAACATTAAGGGCATTACAGATTATTTCCAGAGAAATAAGCTAATTAGAGGATAATAGTTATTTTTTCCCACTGTAATTAGCCTAATATCTCCCTATTTTAGCTTATCTCGAAAAACCATGTAATTATACTTTGACAAGATCTCAGTCTTATGATACACTAACACACAATTAGTTGGCGAAAGATTTCGACCTGTGCAATTAGAAATTGCAAGCACTTCCTTTCAAACCTGAAAGGTTTGAACTTCACATAGCCGTATGTGAAACATACGGTAACAAAAATATAAGTCAGCCCAACCCTGAAAGGGTTGAATGTTATGCGATGGACAATGTTCGACCCTTACAGGGTCGAGCGTTGCGGGTGTATTTATTTCCGTAGATTGGTATCTACGGCTATTTAAAATTTGACGCTTTCAGCGTCAGTAGGTTAAACCTAATTGCACAGGTCGAAAGATTTCGACCTGTGCGGTTAGGTTTAATTTACTAATTTGAGTTCTTTATATGCACCGAAGGTGCAAAGGAATTGTAGCCGTAGGTTTCAACTTACGGAACATTGGATTAAAGTGGAATTAAGCCCCGCAGGGGCGAAGGAAAAGTTCGCGGTGGGCAAAAACTGGAAAAATCAACGCTCAAATTTATCCCTGATCGCGTTCATTGATCCTCATTTTTCCTGCGCCCCGTCGGGGCTTAATTTTATGGAACATTATCATTCCGTAGATTGAAATCTACGGCTAACATCCTGTAGCCCTTCGGGCTTTCATAATGATTTTATTTCAAAATAATGTATTTGATAACCGTACAGGTCGAAAAAAATCAGTGTTTCATCCGTGTCCATCTGTGGCTGAATAGTTACAAATTTAGCTACTTGTGAGGCTGTTGTAAATAAAGGCGAAGGAGTCCTGATTATGACATTATCGAAATTTATTGACAAAAGCTTGATTGAGGTTAACTTAGCTTCTTCCTCTAAGGAAGAGGCCATCTCTAAGTTAGTTGACCGGATAGACCGCCGGACTAAGATCGTTGACAAAAAAAAGGTTCTTGATGAGCTCCTGGAACGGGAAAAGGGTATGAGCACAGGCATTGGTGAAGGCGTTGCTTTGCCCCATGTTAGGACATCAAATGTGAGCAAGATTAGTATTGCCTTGGGGATAAGTAAAGAGGGGATTGAATTTAACTCCTTTGACGGAAAGCCAGCTCATTTGATCTTTCTTCTCTTAGGCCCTAACTCTGATAATGAGAATTACTTGACTATGATGGCTCAAATTACAAAGTTAGTATGCACCGAAAGGAAGAGAGAAAAATTACTCCAGGCCAGAGATCCTAAAGAGGTAATCCAGTTCATAATCGAAATGGAGGCAATGAGATGAAAGTAGCTAATTATATGGTAGAAGATGTAATAACCCTTTCCCCTAACAAGAGCTTCGAAGAAATACTGGCTCTATTCAGGAGGGAATCTTTTGACTGTCTGCCCGTAGTTGATAATGAAAGAAGACTGCTTGGGGTTGTCTCCAGGACGGATCTGCTTAAGATATTCGTCCCTGAATATTTTGCCCTTATAGATGATATCTCCTTCATCAAAGATTTTGGGGCGATGGAGGTAGACCATAAATCGGCTGAGATGATGGAGAGACTTTTAGTGGCCGGTGATATAATGACTACCAAAGTAATTACCATCACGGCTGATTCCTCTCTTTTTAAGGCCGTGGCCCTGATGAGGAAGTATAATATCAGGGTCATTCCGGTCGTAGAGGGGGAAAAACTGGTCGGTATCATTTCCCGGACAGATCTTATGAAGGCCTTTCTGTAATTGAGCTTCGAGTTTCAGGTTTAAGGGATCAGGAAATAAATAACTAACTATGAAGGAGGAAGGATAATGGAGCACGAAATAGCTGCCGCCGCCCAGCCCGTTACCAGCACTGTTTTTTGGACGGCCACCATCATATTCCTTTTGGCGTATGCGATTATAGTCTCTGAAAAGATTCACAAAACAATTGTGGCCATTGTCGGCGCTTCACTTATGTTAGTGCTCAAGATATTGATGCAGCACGAGGCCTTTCATATAGAGGAACTCGGTGTGGACTGGAATGTTATTTTCCTTCTTATCGGAATGATGACCATTATTAACCTTATGCGCCCGACAGGGGTTTTTGAATACATAGCCATCAAGAGCGCCAAGATCGCTAAAGGAGACCCCCTTAAACTTATGGCCATCCTGGCCGTAGTAACCGCTGGATTAAGCGCCTTTCTGGATAATGTTACCACGGTGTTGCTTATTGCCCCGGTCACCATCCTTATTGCAGATATCCTGGGGGTTGATGTCATCCCATTCCTGATCACAGAGGTCCTGGCCTCAAACATAGGCGGCACGGCGACACTTATTGGTGATCCACCCAATATCATGATTGCCTCCAAGGCCAAGCTCGACTTCATGGCCTTCATCTATCATCTGACCCCGGCCGTTGTAATCATGATGGTGGTCTGTGTACTTCTCATAAAGATAGTATTTGGCAAAAAACTCAAGGTCAAACCTGAGTTAAAGCAGCAGGTTATGGAGATGAACGAGAATGAGGCCATAAAGGATCCGGTGATGTTGAAGAAGTCCCTCTTTGTCCTTTCGGTGGTTATATCTGGTTTTGTTTGTCACGGGATGCTTCACTATGAGCCGGCTACCATAGCCCTCTTTGGGGCAGGGCTGCTCCTTCTGCTTTCAGGCACCCACGACCCCCACCATTACCTGGCTGAGATTGAATGGCCGACTATATTCTTCTTCATTGGGCTTTTTATTATAGTGGGCGGGGTAGTGAAGGTCGGCTTAATAGAATGGATGTCTCTTAAGGTCCTGGCCCTGACCCAGGGTAATATGTTTGCCACGAGTATGGTGGTTATGTGGTTTTCTGCCTTTGCCTCAGCCTTTGTGGACAACATACCTTATGTGGCCACGATGAACCCCTTGATTATTAATCTGGCCCAGGGGATGGTGGCCCAGGGGATATGGCCGCCCCACCTTAAAGGAGTAGAACTCCTGCACTATTCAGAGTTAATGCCTCTGTGGTGGTCGCTGGCCCTGGGGGCTTGTCTGGGAGGAAATGGCACGGCTATCGGTGCCTCAGCCAATGTAATTGTGGTCGGAATAGCGGAAAGGGCCGGCCGAAGGATCAGCTTTCTGAAGTTTATGGCCTACGGCATGCCGGTGATGATACTGACCGTTTTCATATCTACGATTTATGTCTGGCTCAGATATTATATATTTTAAATAATGGTAACCGAAGGGTTTTTCTCCTTCTGTTCTCTGAGTTCTGTCTTCTGTTCTTCTTAATCCCCCGCCAGGGGAGGACACCCGCCTTTGACATCTGTTCTCTGACCTTTGTCCTCTGCTATCTGCTTCCGTGCTAATCCGTGGCTGAATAGTTACAAATAATGAAGGAGTGCTTTATGGCCGACCCGGAAGACCATATGACCAAATACCCTCTTAGGGGCCTAGGGGTTACGCTTCTGGTGATATTCGTTACGCTTGTCTCTGGGTGTTCGGAGAAGGTAACAGAAAAAGAGAGGCAAGCGGTCAGACTTAGGATGTCCAGCACCAGCAGCTTAGATAATACCGGGCTCTTTGAGGCGCTTAACCCTCCTTTTGAGGAAAAATACGGCGCCAAGGTAGATGTGGTGGTGGTCGGAACCGGCAAGGCCTTGGAATTGGCTCAAAATGGGGATGTAGACCTAACCTTTGTTCATTCTAAAGAGGAGGAGATAAAATTCGTCGAGGCAGGCTACGGGGTAAACCGGCGAGAAGTAATGGCTAATTATTTTATGATAGCCGGTCCGACTTCTGATCCGGCCGGGATTAAAACCGCTAAAACGGCGGTGGAGGCCTTCCAGAAGATAGCCGAGGCTAAAATTTCTTTTGTCTCCAGGGGAGATGACTCTGGCACTCATATCAGAGAGAAGGCTATCTGGAAGGAGACGGGTATTATCCCTTCAGGAGATTGGTATCTTGAGAGCGGTCAGGGGATGGGGGCTACCCTGATTATGGCTGATGAAAAGCAGGCTTATACCCTGGTTGATCGGGGGACATATCTTAAATACCTGGATAAAATCGAGATCCGGGGGGTATTTGAAGCTGAGTCCGAGGCCCTTTACAACCCTTATGGAATTATCGCCGTTAATCCGGCCAGGCACCCTCATGCCAATTACATCCTGGCTATGGCCTATATTGCCTGGGTGACTTCTCCTGAGGGACAGAAGATTATTGGCAATTTTAAAGACAAAACCGGCCAGGTGCCTTTCACTCCCTTATTCTGAATCACGACCGCACAGACTCTTGGATGGAATCAACGACATAGGCGAGATCATCTTCGCTCATAGTCGAATACAAGGGCAGGGTAACTTCCCGGGCTGAGACTGATTCGGTTCGGGGAAGCAATCCTTCTTGATAGCCGAATCTCTGCCGGTAATAAGTAAAGAGATGAATGGGTGAATAATGAATACTGGTCTGTATCCTCTTTTGGCCCAATTCTTGGATAAAATTATCCCGATCAAGACCATTAAGTAAAAGAGGCATAATATGATAAGCCGATTTTCCATAATGGCTGTCAAAAGGTAAACTTATGTGTGAGAAGACCGCTAATCTTTTCCTGTATTCGGCGACCAATTTTCCTCGACGGAGGTTATCCTCTTCCAATTTATTCAACTGGACCAGGCCAAGGGCGGCGCTGAGTTCATCCATCCGGTAATTATAACCCAGGTCAAGACAGTCATAACCCGGCTTACCTACCCGATACCTTTGCCAGGCTAAGGCCGTCATTCCATGCGACCTCAAAATCCTGACTTTATTGGCCAGACCTTCATCATTGGTCACCACCATACCCCCTTCACCGACCACCAGATTTTTGTTGGCGTAAAAACTAAAACAACCAATATTACCTATGGTTCCCAGTTTCCGGCCCTCAAACTCGGCGCCAGGGGCATGGGCTACATCTTCTACCACTAAAAGGTGGTGGGCCTCAGCCAGTCCGCCTATCTCATCCATCCTGGCCGGATAACCACCGTAATGAACCACCGCTATGCCTTTGGTTCTCTCCGTTATCTTCGCCTCGATATCAGCGGGCGAAATATTCAAATCATTATCTCCGCTAATATCGGCAAATATCGGTTCAGCCCCGGTGTAGAGAACCGCATTGGCCGTGGCCACAAAGGTCAGCGAGGGAACGATGACCTCATCCCCCGGACCAATTCCCATGGCCAGATAGGCCAGATGAAGAGCCGCCGTCCCACTGGAGACAGCCAGGGCATACTTCACGCCCAGGTAAGAAGCAAAAGAGTGTTCAAATTCCTCGGTGGCCTCACCCATAGAGAGCCATTTTGATTCAATAACCCTCTCTAAGGCCTTTATCTCCTCTTTTCCTAAATTGGCCTCTAAAAGGGGAACTCTCCATTTAGATTGGCGTTTGGTGATGGGCAATCGGTTATTAGTCGTGGTCATTTTTCAATGGAGGTAACTGTTCAACCACAAAGACACTACACTAAGACACAAAGATTAAAGGATTATTTCTTAATAGCTCAACAGAGCAGTAGCGCAGTAGTTAAAGACTTTTCTGAAAGTTTCAGAACTTCTGCTCTATTGCTCTAATATTCTCTACGATACATATTTTCCCCTTTGTGTCTTCGTGCCTTGGGGGCTGAACGGTTACCAATGAAGCTAAAGGAACGAGCAACGTAACTATTCAGCCACAGATTTACACGGATGAAACACTGATTTTTGTATCTGTTTAGCGTATACCCAACCATGAACAGGGCAATCGCCTCAAAAATTCGATCATTCAGGAGCCTTGGAAACCGCTAAAGCAGTTGCCAGGCGTCATTATCCTTTACCACCTCACCCCGATAAATCGGGGTGCTATTCTCATGTTTGTTGAGTGTAGCACCCCGGCTCCTTCAGGGTAAATGGGGTCGCTATTCTCATGCTGGTTGAGCTTAGCACCCTGATTTATCAGGGTGAGGTGAACAAAGTAACCTACAAAATTATAACCGCTTTAGCGGTTTTAAATAAATTCGACCTGTGCCATCAGCTTTTAGCCCCGGAGGAAAAATCCGTGAGAATCCGCCAAAATCTGGGTCATCCGTGAGCTATTCCTTTATTCTCTTAGTGCCTTAATGGCTTTATGGCTGAGTAGTTACAAAAATTCTTGACTTCTATATGGCAGTCTATTTTATCCGTGCCAATCCGTGTTAATCAGTGGCTGAATAATTACCCCTATTCGAATAATAATATTAGTGGCCAGTCCTGCCAGAACATCATCTAACATTATCCCCCAGCCACCTGGTAATCGCTCCGTAAGCTGAATGGGATACGGTTTTACAATATCCATAATTCTGAATATTACAAAGGCCACCGGAATAAAGGCGGGGTTCAGGCCGAACATCGCCACCAGGTATCCCGTAATCTCGTCCCAGACAATCCTGGATGAATCTTTTTCCTTATAAATATCCTCTGCCCGACTACAAATCCATATCCCACCAGCCAGGCAGACAATAAGACTTAATAAATATAGCGGCCAGGCCAGCAAATTAAAACCCAGATACAGCCCAATCCCCACCACGCTTCCCACGGTTCCCGGCGCCAAAGGGGAGTAACCAGTGTAAAAGCCGGTGGCGGTGAGTCTAATTAAAAAAGTCATTAGGCAATAAAGATAGTCAAACAACTTAGATTTTTGTATACAATCAACTTTTACTCTCGCGGATTAGAGTGCTAATCTGTTCAACAAATTCTTCAGCTTGAGAAATCCAAGGCCGGACTTGAGATTCTATAAAGGTAATGAAATCTGCGTAGTCGCTTTCCTGACGTCGTTCGAAAAGGTCATTGTATATACGAGATAGTTCTTTCGAAACTATCCCAGTTTTCACAAAATGAAGGTTACTATACTTTTGCACTTTTTTGTAACTACTTGAAAGACAAATACTTTACAATAACCTCTCGTCATTCCCGCCAAAGCGGGAATCCAGTAATATCAAGGCTTCTGGATTCCTGCTTGCGCAGGAATGACAAAAAGTGGCCCGTAGAAATTATTTCTCCTGACTCCCATTCAATTTCGTAAAGGTGGTGGCGAATATTGTCCGTTCGTTGATCATCGACAGAACCATCAACTAAGATCAAGAAGTCCCAATCAGATTCAAGACCTTCGTCTCCTCGGGAACGAGAACCATAAAGAATAACTTCGGCTCCAGGTTCAACCTCGTGGATAGTCTCCTTTACCTTCCTTAGCAGTTCGTCGCGATTCATTTCTCCTCCAAACTAAATTGCCTAACACTCGATGTTCAAGTTTTTTCGACCTACACCCTCAGACTTTCAGGGGTTGAAACCGCTAAAGCGGTTATGATTCTGGATGTTATCCTATCCGTAACACCCTGATAAATCAGGGTGCTAAACTCATACCCCCCATAGTTGTGGAGATAATAACCTGATTGAGGCGAGGCATAATGTTCTCCAAACTGTTACCAGTTTTTCAGCCCTTTTTTAGGGGATTTGGGACAATGCCCAATAATCCTTTAATCTTTGTGTCTTAGTGTCTTTGTGGCTGAACACTTACGAATAAACTTTGAGAAAGCACAAAAACGAACCCTCAAAGATTGATCACCCTTTTGTCGGCTGAATGAATTTTGTTAGGCTTCGCTAGTGATAGTACAACTGATATTCTGCTTACCGAGAAAAAACTACTTGACCTGTGCGTTTAGTTTAGGCCTATCTTTAGCCCCAGCGGGGCGACGTATGTAAAGAACATATCGCTCCGCTGGAGCTAACCTTAGATTGTTTGACCAGAGGCTATAAACATCCCGCCTCGCTGGGGCTGAAAAGCTAATCGCGTAGGTCGAAAAAAACTTGAACATCAAGTAAAAAGCGGTAATCAGTTATTACCGATTACCGCTCACCCATTACCGCTCACCGATTACTAGTCTTCAACCCCTTTTAATATTAGTAGTAATAAAAATAAGGAGTTCAGTCTTGCTGTTGTCTATATTTCTATTCTTAAATAGCAACCCCACCAGAGGTATATCCCCCAAAAGCGGCACCTTCGAAACCGTTTCTTTCTTTTCATTCTGAATTAAACCACCAATGACAATTGTTTCGCCGTCTTTGACCAGTATTTCGGATTCGCTCTCCCTGGTGGCAATAATAGGATTACCGTTGGGGGCATAGCCGCTAAACACGCTCACCTCAGGATGGACCTCTAAGACTATATAGCCATCCGAATTGATCTTGGGAGTAACCAGAAGTTTTATTCCCAGATCCTTATATTCTATGGTGCGCTGAACGGTGCCTTCACTTATGGTTGTCTCCTCTATCGGATATTCCTCTCCGACTATTATCCTGGCTTCTTTGTTGTTTATGGCCAGTATCCTGGGATTGGATAAGATATCGGCCTTAGAGTCTTCCATAAGGGCATTTAATCTGGCATTGATATCAAACTCACCCCTAATAGTTCCAATCCTGAAAAAACTCCCTTTACCTCTTCCCAACTCGTTATAGGTAATAGATCCTGGCCCTGAGATAGCAATAACCCCTTCTTCTTCTTCCTTTTCAAGCTGGGTTGTTGTTCCACCAGGCATATTAAGCCCCCCGCCTCCCCAGGTCCTCTCCCCTGGAGATTGAGGATCATCAGCCTGCCACTCAATCCCTAAACTCGTGGCATCCCGCAAAGTTACCTCCACGATCTTGGCCTCGATCATCACCTGCGGGGTTCTCACATCCAATTCTTTAATAAGGGCGGCTGCCTGTTCGACAACCGCCGGATTATCATTAATAACCAGGGAATTTGTCCGCTCCACCACCGTCAATTGTCCGGCCGGCTCAGTCCCTTTTGCCTCGGTTAAAAGAGGTTTAATCGAACCAGAAATCTCCTTGGCATCAGCATAGTTAAGACTGAAAACCTGCGTAATAAATTCTCCTTTAACCAGGGCCTTACCCACGCGGATGATACCCCCTTCTTCTTCCACATAGGTATAGCCATAAGCCCTGGTCACCATATCCAGGGCCTGTCTCCAGGTAACCGCCTCCAGTCTGAGGGTAACTTTATCCGTTACTTCTTTTCCGGCCACAATATTTATCCCGGATTTATGAGAAATAAGTCTTAACACATCCCCTATCTCTGCCTCTTTGAAATCCATTGAAATAAGGGGCACTTCCACTTTTTTTACCACGGCGGCCTCTTCTTTTTTAGGAGGAGTAACTTCCTCTTCTTCTACCTTTATCCACTCAGGTATAATTTCCTCCTCAGGGGCTGCCTTCTTCTCGGGAGGTGTGGGTGGCGCCTCGGGGGCTACTTCAGATGGGACTACCGGCGTTACTTCTTCCACCACGGGTGGCGCGCCGCCTTCTACCGCAATAATAGTCTGATTAGCCTGGCTGTAAACCCGATAAGGCAAACTTTCCTTCAGGTCAATAACAATCCATACCTTTTCGACCGGTTTATCCTGAAGTCGGCTGGCCCTGATCCTGGATATTCCATCTTTTTCCACCTCAATAACTTTATCCTTCCAATCGACCTCTACGCCCGTAAATTCCACCACCACTCCCGGCGGATCTTCCCTTTTGAAATGATTATATTCGACCGCCTTAGTGGTTGAGATAATCACCTCATTTTTGATCTCATCAAACCTTATATCTGTTAATCGAGGCTTCACCTCTTCTTTATAATAAGGATTAGTAATTTCAAGAACGATCTTGTTCTCCAGTTTACTCACCTGATAAGGAACCAGCTCAGTAACGGCCATAACTACCCTGGCGGTTCGTTCTTCATATTGAGCCCCACGAATTTCAGTAATCACCCCTCCCTTGGCCATCTTTTTCTCCGCCGGAAGACTGGACACCGTCTCATACAGATCAACTACAATAGAAGGTGGTTCGGTCAAAGTAAAGGGGTAGTATCTTTCCACTGGCTTGTCAGTGACAATAATTACCTTGGTTTTCTCCCCTGCATTTTCCACCCTTATATCAGTCAGATGGAAAAGATTTAGCTGGGCCCAACCTCCACCGGTCAAACCCATAAGGAATATTAAAATTAATCCGGTTACTAACCAGTTTTTTTTCAACCCGTTCATATCTCCTTCCACTCCTTTTTACTTTTTTTGCTTATTTCTTTCGGTAGCTGACTCTCCTACTTTGAGAGTTATTTTCGTTTTATCCTGAACAAGTCGCGCTTGTTCCCCTATCACTTGTCCGTAAATACCCTCCACGCGCCTCTGGCCTTTGCCCCATAATCTCCCTTCCTTTAAGATAAACCCGTAATTATCCCCATTATGAAGAAGGGCCATGGCCCCCCCATTCTTTGCATCCCAAATGATGCCGGCCAGGGTGAGATCTTCGATGTCAAGCTCTCTCTTTACCGGAAGAGCCTCTTTAACTGGTTTAGGCTTTGGCGTGGTTGGCTTAGCCGTTACTTCTTTTTTCGGTTCGATCAAGGCCTTAAAAGGATCTCGCCTATCCAATGGCCGATACATATAAAGAGACGGAGCCGGCCTGGTAATCTCTCGGGCCAGGATGGCCGGAGCGGTGGCTTCTTCTATAGAAATCGCTCTTTCCCTTTTGGGCCGGGCCACTTCTTCTTTAGCACACCCGATTATAAGGATGAAGATAAAAAGACTAAGACAAATAGTCAGTTTCTTTATCATAAGGACTTACTCCATACAGATTACTCTTAGTTTTCCTTGAACACAAAAGTACTTATAATTAATTCCGCCCGAACGGTGGCATAAGCATTTTCCGCGGCTGGTGTTACTTCCTCGATTTTAAGTTTATTGGGGGTCACTATCCTGGGCAAACTTCCTACCTGAGACAAGAACGAGCCCAGATTATGATAAGTTCCGCTTACCTCCATCTTAATCGGCACCTCAATATATGTCTCCTTGGTTTCAATCTCCTCAGGGTGGAAGAGATGGATATCTAAGTCACTTTGATCAGCCGCCTCAGTTACCCGTCTGAGCAGCTCTGGCATCTCCTTTTCCTTAGGCATCTTCTCTTGAGCGTAAGCCAACTGCTCTTGAAGCTCTTCATGTCTCTTTTTGAGCTGTGGCAAGCTTTCGGCTACCCGCTCGGCCTCATCCAATTTTATCTGCTTGCGTTCACGCTCCTTTTCTAAATTATCAATCTTAATGGCAAACTGCCACCAGGCAGGCCTGGTCACGCCTAAAGGTGTATACATATAGGCAAAGTAGATAATTACCCCCAGCAGCAGCACCCCCCCTATTCCCACCATTAAAGGTTGATTTTTTCGCCAGTCCATTTCTTTATTAATTATCAATTATTAATTAATAGTTAATAATTGATAATGGTTAATTAAAATACCACCCTCAGGGTAACCCAATGCACCGTCCCAAAGGTATCCCCCAAGGAAGAAGCCGCATAATCAAGATGGGCCACCACTCCCTCAAACATCTTGCCTCCGGAATCATACAAGCCTAATCCACCTGAAAAGCCGGCCTCACCACCCTGCTTCTCATCCCTGGTTTGATAGCCCAGTCTTAAAGCAAAAGGGGCCCGTTTAAGTTCAACTCCGCCTTTTATTTTCAGATCACTGGCCTTGACCTTTTCCAAATCACACACCAGGGTGGCCTTATTATTCAAATCATAAGACACACCGCCTCGAAAAGTCAGAGGCAAATCGCTTTCTTCCTCAAGGGGCTTTAAGCCCCCTCCCAGGTTAATGACCGCCAAGCCAAGACCTAAAGCCGGAATAGGCCGAATAACACCCCCCAGATCAAAGGCTATACTCGAATCTTCTTCACCATCCAGCTCTTCATGGATCTGCTTAATGGTCGCTCCCAAAGCCATCTTGTCCCCTAATCGTTGACCCACAGACACCCCAACCCACCGGCTATTTACCTCTACCTCACCCATAGCCGGTCCGGGCCCATTTCTTTTTTCATCAATGCCGCCCATCTTAGTTAACACCAGGCCGAACCCCAGACCGGTCCCCGTGGCCGCAATAGGTATACCCACCCCCATGAATTCAGCCCTGACATCTTCAATCCACTCCACATGACCAGCCCCCATTTCTCGGCTTTTCAGGCCGGCCAGCCCAGCCGGATTCCAATGGATAGCCGTGAAATCAGACGCCATCGAAGTATAGGCGCCGCCCAGGCCTGCGGCCCTGGCCCCTTGATCGAGTCCAATTATATTGTCCGCCGTGGTTCCCACTCCATCCGCATAAACCACCTTAGCCAAAATTATCAACCAAAGAAAGGTTATTCCTCCCGCCTTCTTCATCTAGGCCTCCTCGTAAAATGATAATCGGTAATTGGAAGAGCCGATCGCTTTCCGGCCCAAGGTTGGCCGCCTATCTTGAGCCGCCTCTGCCTGCCACGTAATAACCACCAGACCCATCAGAGCTATAAGGGTCTGTCTAAACATTGCGCCTCCTACCGGATAATGACCATCTTCCCTTTCACCATATCCATACCGGTAGCTTCAATCGTGTAGATATAAGCTCCCGAGCTTACCAGGTCTCCCTCATCATTTTCCAGATTCCACGCCTGAGAATACTCGCCGGCCCCCTGCTCTCCGACTTCCATCTCTCTCACCAGATCACCCATCAGGGTAAAGATCTTGACGGTCACTCTGGCCGGAGAAGGCAACTCATAATGGATATAAACCTTTGACTGCTTTTTAGCCGGATTGGGGTAAGCATACACCTCCTGCAAGCCCCGCACACTCACCGCCTCCTCACTCAAGGTAAATTGAACCGCCTTTGTTTCCTGATTACCCGCTTTATCTACGGCCGTCACCTCCATAGTATATTTACCAGGGGTGCTCTGCTCACTGTAAGGACGAAAGGTGATTGTTCCGGCTGAATCTGTTTCTTTAGTCCCGCTAATCAAATTCCCCTTTGAATCACGCAGAGAAATGCTGGAGGCCTTAAGATCAATCCCTGACCCGCCTGGTTCATCCTGCAAATAAGCCGAAACCTCTGAGATATAAGCAGTCAAAGTGGCCCCCTCAGCCGGAATGGTATAAACAATCACCGGATCAGTGGTGTCAGCCGGTCCCTCAGGCCCTTCCCAGTAGATAGAAATAGAACCCTTGGTCCATGTCTCCACTCCCTGAACGGCCGCCTTAATGGTAAAAGGATAGAGACCGTTAGCCACTCGTTTACCTGTATTATCCAGGCCATTCCATTGATCGGTCTGAGGCCCAACCCCGCGGTCAAAGCTAAGAGACCTGACTAAGACTCCACCCGTGGCGATTCCATCAGCCCCGATGGTCGTCCCCGGCTCATAGATATCAATATCCACCTTTATTTCATCCCCGACAATATACAATCCCTTCACCTCTAAGGTATAGGTTATCTCAGCCAGATCACTCTGGCCGGAAATTCCTTTCACCGAGAGATTTGATATCTGAATCTCTGCCGGCTCCCGCTCCACCATAATTTCACCCTGTTTCCAATCTTTCAAATTTCCTCCAGGGGCCACGGCCGTAATAGTAAAGAGATAAGTACCATTATTAACCGAAACTCCTGACCCATCTCGGCCATCCCAGATATCAATCTGCTCCCCAAGACCGTGCGTGAAAGTCAGGTTTCTGATTAATCTCCCCCCGGTAACACTCCCGTCAGTATGGATAACGGCTGCCGAATCATAAATGTTAATAATTACCGTTATTTCATCTCCGGAAAGCTCTAATCCGGAACCGGCCAGGGTATAAGTGAACTTAGCCTGTGGATTACCTTCTCCAATATCCTGGACAGATAGTCCCACAATCTCCAATTTCCGATCCACCGGGATATTGCCATGCATGGGACGGTCATTTCCTTCGGCATCAAGGGCCTTATTACCATAACCATCTTTGGCCTCTATGGTAAAGACGTATATCCCGGCCGGGAGGAAATCCCCTTTTTCATTGCGTCCATCCCAGGTCTCCGTGTTGCCGCCCAGATTCCTGAAGCCGCTTATGGTCTTAACCAGCTCTCCGCCGCTCACCACACCTTCCGAAGAAATAGTTGTGCCCGGGGTATAGATCTTTATGGTCACCTCCATCCCGCCACTGGTTCCGCCACCACCAAAACCTGAGCCGGTCAGGGTATACTTTATCTCTGATTTACAACTGGTAGGTGTAATACCTGAAACAGTAACATCTAAGATGCGGAGTAGATCAACCGCGATACCTTCGGCGCTCACCCACTCGCCCATATCCAGATAAGGGTCGGCAGGGTCTTTCCACTCGGCCCTGATGGTAAACCCATAAACACCATTAGGCACTATTCGTCCCGAATCATCCTTGCCATCCCAGACATCACTATTTGTCCTATCCCTATTCAGATACTCCCCTAAACGCGGTGTCTTATGGATAATAGTCTTGACCGTCTCTTCAGTCTCTTTATTCCGAATCTCTATGGTAGTCCGGGCGTTTTTGGTCAGGGCATAGGTAATGGTATAAGGCGGCACATGTGCCTCCATTATATCTCCCACCTGCTGATATTCCAGCTCCACTTTCTGGACATGAACCACATCCACCATGATATAGTTATCAACCGAATATATCTCTGAAACCTCATCGTTGTAATTAGTCACCTTGGCCTCAACTTTGTAGGTAGAATTATGCTTTATCCCTACCCCCTCATCCCAGGTCCCATCCCAGGTGGCTGCGCCTTCGTAATAGGTAAGTCCAGTTATCGCCACCACATCAGCCGACTGATTAGGCTCGTCAAACCGGACGTAGCCGAATTGGGGATAAATCTGGTAGGATTTAGTGGTCTGTATTCCATTGATATACACTAAAGGTGATTTGGTCTCATCCCAGGCCGATTTATAATTATACCACTGATAATTCCTAATGTGATTCATCGGTTCAAGCGTAGTCACATCCTTAGCCCGGCTCTGAGTCACATTATACACTTCCATCTTATCCGCTACCTCATCACCCAGGGTATCAGTAATAGTAATCTCCACCTTCTTGGCCGGCCCATTAATCACATCCAGCATAATAACGGCAAAGGTCGGCACCCCGTTGGATTCGTAATCTATGATCGGATTCTTGATGGAAAGATTAACGGCCTGGGGATAATAGGACTTAGCAAAAGCTAAATTAGACGGATAACCGATCTCCTCTGAAATGGGATCAATAACAGCCACCCGATAAAAATAGGTGCCATTATTAACTGTTTGATAATCAGTCCATTCCGTAGCCTGAACTCCACTGGCCACTAAGTTATCCGTATCAAGCTCATCTATGACCGAGGTGGACCGATAAATATTATAAGTGAGCACACCAGGCGTATCAGCCGAAATCTCCCAACTGAGTTTAATCGGGCCTTCGGCCAAGGCTTCAGCCTTAAGATTAAAGGGGGTCGGTATGGCCGGCGGGAAAGGCGCCATTACCGATACCGTCGCGGATGGTTCACTCTCCTGCTCACTGGCATCCACCGCCGTCACCGCGTAATAATATTTGACTCCGCCTTCTATCTTGCCATCTGTCCAGGTAGTGATAGTAATACCTGAATCTACCAGATTCGATGCCTTAACTACCTCTGAGGAGGTTAAGGCCCGATAAATCCGGTAGGTTATTTCTCCCTGTCCCACCGCCGAAGTCCAGCTTAACTGAATATAACCGCCTTCCAAGGCCAGACCTGTCAAGGCAGAAGGTGGAATAAATTCATCCGTCAGGGTAAAGGTAACTATCTTAGCCTTACTTTCGTTGCCCGCATTATCCACCGCAATGACCTTGAGGGTATAAAGTCCCGTATCCGTCTGTTCATTAAATCTGAGACGAATAGTATCAATCCCATTGTTGGATTGAATCCCTGTTACCGGCTGACCATCAGGCCCGGTCAGGGTAAGGCTTGATTTGGCCAGATTAAGCCCGGAGCCGCCAACTTCATCACTTAGTTGAGCCAAAACCTCAGAGATAGTAAAATTAATCACCTCTCCGTTGGCCGGCTCAGTAGAAACGACTACCGGGCTGGTAACATCAGGTGGTTCCTGGTCCGGGGTTCGATCAACCGGAATAGTCCCATGCAGAGGCCCATCATTGCCCTCTCTATCCAGGGCTAAATTCCCGTAAGTATCCTTAGCCGAGATGGTAAAGACATAGTTCCCATTAGGGAGCAGGACATTATCCTCATCTAATCCATTCCAGACAATGAAATTTTGTCCCTGATTCTGATAAAAGGTGAAGGACTTGACCATGACCCCACCGGTGGCATTACCATCTACATCTACGGTCGTCCCTGGTTCGTAAATATTAAGAGTAACCTCCATCCCCCCACCGGTTCCCCCTTCGGCAAAGCCGGAACCGCTGAGGATATATCTTATTTCGGCCAGGGGGTTATCCGCACTGATCCCGGTCACATCTAAGTCCAGAATCCGAAGGATATCAACCGCCACCGTAGTATTGACGCCAGTCCAGCCATAAGCCATATCCGTACCAGGATTAAATCGCCGCTCAATGGCATCAATGGCCACCCGATAAATACCATTAGGCACTATCCGGCCCTCATCACCCTTGCCATCCCAGATATCTATGTTCTTGAAATCACGGCTGGCCAGCTCTCCTGGCCGAGGGGTCTCGTGAACAATGGTCTTTACCAAGATGTCATCTCCCAGGTTCTCGGCCGTATTATTAGTGTCATAAAATCGGAAGGTGACATAAGCATCTTTCGTCAAACGATACTCAAACTTGAAAGGCGGCACATGGGCCGGGGGCATGTCTCCCACCTCTTGATAGATGATTTTCACACCACCCTGCACATGGACCACATCAACCCCAATAATCGGACCGGTCTCTATCTGGAGCGACTCAGCATCGTTATGATTAACCACGCAAGCCGTAACGCCGTAAACACTATTATGTTTTATCGGACTGCACTCGCCGGCCTCCAGTTCAGTCCATTCCCCATCCCAGTTAAGATCATACGTCCCGGTAGACAGATTGTACATCTGAAAAACAGCCGCCGTGGGAGCAGCCGTTATGCCTACATCAGTGATCTTGATAATCAGTTTCTTAACGGTGCTTATATTTCCGTCAGAATCGGTCGGGCCAGCATTGACATCAAGCGTAATGGTCGTATATTCCAGTTGATTAGGCTCACCCGCCGGACCGTTGGTTTCATAATCAATGATGGACGGATAGACAGTGATATTACTGACGGATTGTTTATGGTAGGAGGTAGCACAGGAGAGATTAGATGGATCGCTCTCTAAATTGTCAAAGGAGTCAACCGCCGTAACTTGATAACAATATCGGGCATTATTGGCCGTATCAATATCCGTCCATTGGGGATTCATCAGGCCGGATACCTTCAAGATAGGGGTAGGGACACGTGGCGAACTCCGATAAACATTGTAGGTAACCAGGCCAATCCCTTCTGTTTTGGTCCACTCTAATTTAATCTGCCCCTCTTCGCCTTCGCCGGTCTGATTGGTGGCCTTAAGTTTAGAGGGAGGCTCGAAAAAGGAGATGCCCATCACCGGTCCGCCAGGTTTACTTACCAGAGAGGAACTTTCATCCACGGCTGTGACCACATACCAGTATATAGTTTTATTCTCTACATCAAAATCAGTGTAGGTAGTAGTAGTTAAGCCTTGAACTAAGAGATTAGTGTCATTGACCTCCACCGGCCTGGTCCGACTTCGATAAACACGATAAGTAACCGGCCCCTCGCTTCCCCCCTGAAGCTGAGAGGCAGTCCAGGTAAGAACTATCTGCCTCTTTTCCGTCTTAGTGGCCAGATCAGAAGGGGCCGTGGGTGAAGCCGGATAGACAGCCTTAGCCGAAGCTTCGTTAGAAGAAGGACTTTCTGCCCCATCAGCCGAATCCACCGCTGTAACAATATAGTAATATGTCACCTGATCCTCGGTATTGCCATCAGACCAAGTAGTCCCCCACAAACTACTCTTTACCAGGTTAACCGGATCAGGCGTCACCCCAATGGAGGTGCTCCGATAGACATTATAGGTAACCATTCCCCCCTGTCCGCTGGTTTTCTCCCAAGTAAGATTTATCTGCCCTCTATCATTCTCGGCTTCCAGATTGCTGGGGGGTATAAAATGACTCATCCCCCCAACCCAATTAGAAGGATCACTTTCGCCCCGGTAAGAGGTAAAAGAAGTAACCACATAAAAGTAAGGAGTTTCATCGGCCGGAGGATTATCAATGTAGCTTGGATTCTGAAGCTGCTGGGCCACCCGATGAGCCAAGTCTACGGGAACAGGAGATGAGGTATGACGATAGACTCGATAAGTAACTACTTCCCCCTCACGGGTTACCCCCTCCCAAATAAGCCTTACCCGGCGGCTTAGCGGCCTTCCCTGGCTGTCCTTATCGGTGGCTTCTAAACCAGAGGGAGTAGGCGGTGGATAAAGGGCCGTGGCCTGGGCCATTCCACTTGCATTGCTCTCCAGGCCATCAAAAGAGTCAACCGCACTAACCCAGTAATAATAAGTAACCCCGTCGAGCGTCCCCTCATCCAGGTAGGTTGTCCCCGTTACTCCCGAAGCTATGCGGGAAGACGCGGCAGCGCTCGAGGTATCGCTCCGATAGACATTATAAGTTATCGTGCCTAAACCCGAAGTGCCCGTCCAACTTAAGCTGATAGGGCCTTTAGCATTGGCGGCACTCAGGTTTGAAGGGGGGGTAAAGATGGAAGTGGCTGAAACCTCACTTGAGATATCACTTTCTCTGGCCAGAGGATCCGGGTCGGCTGGATCTACTGAAGTAACTACATAATAATAGGTCTGACCAACGGTGACGGTTGTATCCAGAAACTCGGTTTCTGAAATCTCATCCGCTACTCTGGGAGACGACTTGTTTACCCCGGCAGAAGTGGCCCGATAAACATTATAAACCATCCCAGAAACTGTATTCCAATCAATATATACGGCCCTTCCGACCGTCGCTGCGGTAACACCGGTCGGCGCCGGTGGAGGCCAGTTGGAAACAGCCCAGGCCTCGGTCGAAGGGGGACTCTCCAGTCCATCGGCAGAATCAACCCCACTTACCCAATAATAATACAGGGTACCATCAACCGTGCCACTGTCAGTCCAGAAGGTATTTATCTCGCCGGTTCTTATCCTGCTGCTGGTAGCAAAATCAAGGGCCGTATTTCGATAGACATTATAGGTGATCGTCCCAAATCCTGTGGTAGCTGACCAACTTAAATCAATCGGCCCCAGGTTGTTAACAGCCGCAAGATTAGAAGGAGGGTTAAAGATAGAGGTGGCCGAAGCTTCATTAGAAACATCACTCTCGGTAAGATCGCCCGGATCCACCGCCGTAACCGCATAGTAATAAGTTTGGCCATTACTGACGGCCGTATCCCGGTAAGATGTGGCAGAAGTCTGGATAACTATCCGGGGAGACGATTTAGTTATACCAGGAAAGATATTACGATAGACATTATACACCATCCCTGTCACAGGGTTCCAAGCTAAATTTATACCCCGATTGACCAGGGTAGCCGTTAGATTCGTGGGAGCAGAGGGAGGAAAATTAGCGGTGGCCGAAGCCGTGTCAGAGAGGGCACTTGGGTCATAAAAAGGAAAGTTCTCAACCGCCCTAACCGCATAGTAATAAGTTGTTCCATCCACGGTGTTAGTATCAGTATAAGCGATAGGATCAGTCCCCTCTGGTGGAGTAATATCCCCTATTAAAAGAGAACTGGTAGTAACGGTCGAAGAAGTATCCCGATAAATTTCATAACTGATTAGAATCCCACTCACGGCGTCCCAGGTTAAGTCAATTGGCCCCTCATTATTAGAGGCGGTCAGGTTTGTGGGTGGAAGTGGAGCTGCCTTGGATATTTCAGAAAATGAGATTACTATTCCCAAGACAATTAAAAGTATGCCTATCAATCTTGCCTTCATCTCTATCTCTTTCCTCCTTAAATGGTCGGATACTCACCGGTCATTAAATCTTAAAGCCGAATCTGAGCTGGAAATCCTTTACCTCCCTCTCATTTATTTCATCTCTCTTAATATCAATCAGCTCTACATCGCTAAAATAATCGTTACCCTCCAGGTTAACCATCAGATTAGCAATAGCAAAATTATCCAGGGCTACTCCCGTCAATTCGATATTATTTCCGCTGGTATTTATGGACTCCGTCAACCATAGATCAGACGGGATAGCATTACTCATCTCATCTAAGATATGCGCCCAGGCCAGTCGGTCTTTAATCAATTGACTTATAATATCTATCCGCCTCTTGATCATCGCATCTTCTTTTTTTAAGCTCTCTATTTCAGCCAGAACGTTCTTAAGGTCATCCATACGTCTATCCATCTGCTTTATTTCACCCTTCAAGCTATTGACCACAAATGTCCTTTCTATATAAATGACCGCTATAATACCCAGCACCACCACAAACACGAGGGCAGACATAATATTTCTTCGCCTGGCCTCTTTCTTGGCTAAAAGTTCCGGGCTTAATAGATTAATCCGAACAGCCATCTCTTCTCCTCAATTAACAATTCTCAGGTAAATAGGCTGAAGGCTGAAGTTCAATAGCCTTCAGCCTTAAAAGCCTTCCACCTTCAGTCTATCCACCTGAGTAGTTACCAATTATCAATTAATAATTGGTGTAAGTGTTCAGCCACAAAGACACTAAGACACAAAGATTAAAGAATTATTTCTTAATAGCTCAACAGAGCAATAGCCCAGTAGTTAAAGACTTTTCTGAAAGTTCCAGAACTGCTGCTCTATTACTCTACTGCTCTCTAAGACACATACTTTTTAATAAGTAACATATTAAAATTGATTAAAAAACCAAACTCTTTCGTGTCTTCGTGCCTTGGTGGCTGAACGGTTACTAATAATTGATAATTATGCTTTTTCGTATCCCACCAACCCTCTCAGGGCCAAACCAGCGCTGACGGCAAAAGCCGGCGCCACCTTGCTAATATACTTTAGATCAACGCCGGCCGTATCGATATGGATCCTTTTAAAAGGATTATTTATTTCCACCGGTATCCCTAACCCATTAGATAAAAAGCGATCCAGGTTAGGCAGGCGGCTCGAACCGCCATTAAGCACCACCCGGTTAACCGTCTTTTTATGTATCTGGGTATGGGCATAATAATAGGCAAAAGATCTATCTAATTCTCCTAACAGCTTGGTAGCTATGGTCCCGATAGCCTCGTTAACTCTGGAAGTCCGGTCCCCCTCGATAGCTCTTGCTTCTGCTTCGCCTTCCATAGATATACGTCCCTGTTCTTCCTTCAATGCCTCGGCTGCCTGGAAATTTAACCCTAACTCCTCAGCAATAGACTTGGTGAAATCATTTCCTCCGACCAGAACATCCCGATTAAAAGATGATCTTTTGCGTTCAATAATATTAATATTGGTTACCCTGGCCCCAATATCAATCAAGGCAATAATTTCATTTTCTTCTTTTATCCCGCTGCTGCCAGAAAGTTCCCAGGAATCTTCTACGGCTAAGGTATCAACATTAATAGACTGGGGTTTTAAATTAGCCCTCTTCATAATCTCCATATGTTGGCCAATGATTTCTTCCTTGGCCGCTACCAGGAGGACCTCAATCTTCTTTTCCCCTCTTTCCACAAATTCACGCAGTATCTCACAATCCAGCACTACCTGCCGAACATCAAAGGGAATATACCCCTCCGCCTCAAACCGAATTACACCCCTGAGTTCCTTTTGAGTCATATAGGGAAGGACAATATATCTAACCACTACCGAGGTCCCTCCGACTGAGGTATAAACGCTTTTAGTTCTTATCTTGCTTTGCCCCAGGACCCTCTTGATGGCCTTGGCGGTCAGATCTGTCCTGGCTTCGGAAACCTCGTCGGGAATAGGGCTGGGAGATAGTTTGCTCATACCCAGATTAGCCAGCGAAATCCCGCGCCTGGTTTGCCTTAGTTGAACCGCCTTGACTGTATCACTGCTTATATCCAGGCCGACGGCTGTTTTTCCACCACCAAGACCAAATAACATAATTTCCCCTCTCTTGCTCGATGCTCGATCCTCGAGCATCGAGCATCGAGCATCGAGTATCGAGCCTCGAGTATCGAGTATCGAGCATCCAGCATCGAGGATCGAGCATCGAGCATCCAGGATTGTTTGGTTGCAGCGGGAGGCCGCCCTATGTTCACCCCGTCAGGAATAAATTTTTAGCGGGATAAATCTACCTCCCCCCAAAAAAAAGATTTTTTCACCTACGGATGCCTTCCAAATAACCCAAGATAAAATATTAAGTTAAGATATAGTATATGCGAATAATATGGGTAAGTATAGCATACTTAAAGCCAAAAGTCAACAACTTTTTTCCCAATGGGAGACAGATTCAGAACAACAATCTTGACGTGTCTTTTCAATATTTCGGGGGAAGTCAGTAATTTGGTAATCGGTAATCGGTAACAACTAATTACTGGCTACTTCTCACCGATAACCGATAACCAATAGCCGATGAGCGATAACCGGTCACATAGTTCCCCCGATTTACTGAAGATACATCTTTACATTTTAGTTGGGCTGAACGGCAAAATTAGAATTCGGATTAGCAACTTATCTCTTGACAAATTTGGGCTGGCATGTTATCTTATATAAAAGTGTCTTGTAACTAAAAGCCTTCTACCTTCCGTCTATCTACTTGAGTAGTTACGTTTTATTTTCCTACACCTTTTTCTTTGAAGGCGTCAGGGGCTTGAGGGAAATAGGTTATTATTCTATAAGAATAGGGAGTTTGAATATGATGAGTTTTTCTGTAATAAGAGAAAGATTAGGTGAGGTGTTTGAAAAGTATCAGGCAGATGTCCTTGCCACCACAATCTTTGATGCCTATAACGACCTTGTAAAGGTATCTGACTTTAGCGAGCTTAAAGATATTGTAAAGGAGCTTGCAGTTGCTCAGAAACGAACCGAGGCAAGAGTTGAGGAGCTTGCAGTTGCCCAGAAGAAATCAGAAGAAAGGCTTACAAGGGTTGAAGTAGCAATTGAGGAGCTTGCAGTTGCCCAGAAGAAATCAGAAGAAAGGCTTACAAGGGTTGAAGTAGCAATTGAGGAGCTTGCCGCTGCCCAAAAACGAACCGAGGCAAGAGTTGAGGAGCTTGCAGTTGCCCAGAAGAAATCAGAAGAAAGGCTTACAAGGGTTGAAGTAGCAATTGAGGAGCTTGCCGCTGCCCAAAAACGAACAGAGGCAAGAGTTGAGGAGCTTGCAGTTGCCCAAAAACGAACAGAGGCAAGAGTTGAGGAGCTTGCAGTGGCTCAAAAGAAAACAGAGATAGAAATCCAGAAACTTACAGAAAAAGTTGAGGATCTTACAGAAGGTTTAAAAGAAACCAGAGGAGAGTTGGGGGGATTATCAAGGAGTATGTCTTATGCCTTTGAAAATGAAGCATATAGAATGCTCCCTGGGTTATTAAAGACAAATTATGGTATTGAGATGACCGCGAAGATAATAAGAACAAAGATAAAGGGGAAGGAGATAAATCTATTTGGAAGGGCCAGAAGAAATGGCAATGATGTCCTGATTGTAGGAGAGGCAAAATTAAGGCTTGAGAAGAAAAAACACGAAAAGAAGGATGTCTTTGAGGAACTAAAAAAGAAAGTAGAAGCAGTAGAAAAGACTTATAAAGAAGAAATAGTAAAAATACTAATAACCCATTATGGAGAACCAAATCTTATTGAAGAAGCAAGACGAAAAGGGATAATTGTTATTCAAAGCTTCGAGTGGTAGTCAAATAATAGTGGAAATACCATCTTGGAAGGTGTGGCTTGGTGGCCGGGCCCCTTTCTGAAGGGCTCACTCTACCTGCCGTTCAACGTAAGTAGGCCCCCAAGTGGTCTGTCACGTGTGATTTGACCTGTTCGTCTCTTAGAGAAGCAATCCCCCCTCACCTTAATCCTCTCCCCTTAGGGGAGAGGGTCAGGGTGAGGGGGCAAAAGAGGCTTTACCCACAATTTCAAGCGTGACAGAGCACTAGTGATAAAAGAAAGAGGTGATATATGTTGTATGCCGTCGTGGAAGAAGGAGGAAAACAGTACCGAGTGGAAGAGGGCGACCGAATCCGGGTGGATCGGATTAATTGTCCTCTGGGAGAGAGGGTAGAATTGGACCATGTCTTGCTAATAGCTGATAAAGACCATCTTCACCTTGGGCAGAAACTTAGCTCGGCCAGGGTTACGGCCGAGGTGGTGGAACAATCAAAGGGCAAAAAGATTACTGTCTTTAAGTTCAAGAAGAGGAAAAACTACAAGCTCAAGCGTGGTCATCGTCAACCCTATACCTGGCTTCTTATTCGAGAGATACAACCTGGTCTGCAATGATTAAGGTTTACTTTGATCGAGATGCCCAGGGAAGGATTGTGGCCTTTGAGACAAAAGGTCATGCCCTCTATGCTGAGCCAGGGCGAGATATTGTTTGTGCCGCTGTATCAGCCCTCCTCCAGAATGTGGTGGTAGGTCTTAAGCAATATCTTGGCTTAGAAATCGACCACCAGAAAAATAAAGGTTGGATGAGGGTCTCTATTAGAGGGTTTAAGGGTAAGGAGAAAGAGGCGGCCGCTCTCTTGGAAACAATGGCCTTAAGTCTCCGGGCCATAGCGGGAGAAGAAAGATATCAGGGTTATGTAAAAGTGTATGGAAGTGACGAGAGGGGGGAATTTATTTGAGGGCTGCCCTTGACACCTTAAATATTTATGAACGATTAAGAGATGCGCACCTGGATGATTTGGCCGCCAAAGAAATTGCCGAAGTTATTAATGAGGTGACCAAGACCTATTTGGCTACCAAGGGTGATGTGGAAAAAGCAAAAATTAAATTAAAAGCCGAGATTGAAAAGGCAAAAGTCAAAATTATAAAGTGGGTGGCGGGTATGTTAGCCGCTCAGGCGGCGATAGTGGCCACTTTGGTTAAGCTTTTGTAGCTGAAGATTGACTCCCACTAATCCGCCATTCGAAATGTAACTACTCAAAACTAAGTTAAGCAGTTAGTTGGGAGACAAAGCAAAATTCCCTCTCCCTTGATGGGAGAGGGATAGGGTGAGGGTGAAATGGGCGGGCAATATTATTACTCTTGCTAAAAACCTTAGAAAAAGAGCTACCACCCTCCCCTAACCCCTCCCATCAAGGGAGGGGAAGCTCTTAGGCCGACGCTGTCGGGACAAAAGGAGATGGAACTTAACCCATAGCACTATAATCTGTAATGAGCTTACTTTTTTAACTTGATTTTGAGTAGATACTTCGAAATCTACCATCCGCCATTGAAAAGGAGGTGATTAAGCATGGCCCATAAAAAAGGAATGGGTAGTTCCCGTAACGGCCGGGATAGTAATGCCCAAAGATTAGGCGTAAAACGGCACGATGGGCAATTTGTTACGGGAGGAAGTATTCTCGTCAGACAGCGAGGGACAAGATTTTTCCCGGGAAGAAATGTTGGTCGGGGCAGCGATGATACCCTTTTTGCCAAGGTCTCCGGTTTCGTTAACTTCATTCAATCAGGGGGTAAAAGGAGAATAGAGGTGATTGAAGGGTAAAAAGCATGTGGCCAAGAGCACTGAGCATAGGTTTTGAGATAGACTCGTAATTACTCAGGTAGATAGGCTGAAGACTGAAGGCTGACGACTGAAGACTGACGTCAAATCATCTGCTCTCCGCATTTATTCCTAAAAGCCTTCAGCCTATCCACCTGAGTAGTTACATAGACTTTAAAGGTAAGCGTTCAGCCACTAAGGCACAAAGACACAACCTCGATCCTCGATCCTGGATGCTCGATTCTGGATGCTCGATCCTGGATACTGAATCCTTGTAAGCGTTCAGCCACTAAGGCACAAACTCGATGCTCGATGCTCGATCCTGGATACTGGATCCTTTACCAGCATCGAAGATCGAGCATCGAGGATCGAGCATCGAGCATCATGTGCTGAACGGTTACCTTTAAAGACAGGTAAGTAGACAGTAGGCATTTATAAGAGAAGACCGCTGTCTACTGCCTACTGCTTACTGATAAATGTTTATAGACCAGGTGGAGATTCAAGTTAAAGGAGGCGACGGGGGCAACGGTGTCGTAAGCTTCAGGCGTGAACCCTTTGTTCCTTACGGAGGGCCTGATGGCGGCGACGGAGGAAAGGGGGGCGATGTCATCCTGAAGGCTGATCCTGGGTTAAACACCCTGGTCGATCTTCAATCTCGGATTTGCTGTCGGGCTCAGAATGGCCGAGCCGGCGGTCCTAAAAAACAATTCGGGGCAAATGGGCAAGATATAGTTATTCCGGTCCCGGTAGGCACAGAGGTATATGAAGTGGAGCATGGAAACCGGCTGGCCGATCTGACCGAACCAGGCCAGGAGATAATTGTCGCTTACGGTGGCCGAGGAGGAAGGGGAAATACGCATTTTGCCACCAGCACCAATAGAGCACCCCGTCAGGCTGAGCCGGGTGAGGAAGGAGAGGCCTTTACCCTTCGATTGGAACTGAAGCTCCTGGCTGATGTGGGATTATTAGGCTACCCCAATGTGGGGAAGTCAACCCTGCTTTCCCGTCTGTCCCGAGCACGACCTAAGATCGCACCTTATCCTTTTACTACTCTTTCTCCTAACTTAGGCATCGTTAAAATTGAAGACTGGAAATCTTTTGTCCTGGCGGACATACCCGGACTTATCGCCGGGGCCCACCGGGGAGTCGGTCTGGGAGATAGATTTCTGCGCCACATTGAACGCACGCGCCTCTTAATTCACCTTTTAGACGGTTCGGCTGCCGCCGCCGTAGATTCTTTTTATTCTCTAAATAAAGAATTGCAGCTTTACAATCCAACCCTGGTGGAAAAACCGCAAATCATAGCCGTCAACAAGATGGATCTGGCGGAGAGCCAACAAAACTTCGACCAAATAAAAGAATCACTTTCGACTTATTCGATTTTTCCCATCTCGGCTCTAACTGGCCAGGGGTTGTCTGAGCTGGTAAAAGAGGTGGACGGACAACTGAGTCAGTTGCCGCTTCCAGAGAAAAAACCTGTGTCGGTCTGGAAAAAGAGATACGGAGCGCCTAAGACGAAGCCTGCTTTTACCATACGCCGAGAAAAAGGGATTTATATCCTTAGCGGTAGCCGGATTGAGAAGGCGTTAGCTATGGCCGATCTGAAGACCCACCAGGGACTTGAGACCTGGAGAAAGGCTCTGAACCGAATGGGAGTAAATGAAGCCCTCCTCCAAGAGGGAGTGAAGATAGGGGATACGGTCCTCATCGGAAAAGTCGAGTTTGAATTCCAACCGGAAGACAGAGGGCAGAGGTCATAAGACAGACGACAGAGGAGGGCCACACCGGGCTGATTTCTGACTTTTAACCTCTGACCTGGAGGGAGATGGTGGCAGATGGATACCAAATTAAGCCGGCGAGAGTTTCTGAGTAGAGGGATATTAGGTGGGGTAATATTTTTTCTAACTACTCTCTTTCTTAAGGATAACAAATGTGACGAAACTCCCAATATCTCTCAAACAGAAGCCGGTTATTATCGCCATTTGGCTGGCTAAAAAACAGCCGCCAATAGAGAAAAGAGGGGGTAACCGTTCAGCCACAGATGCACACAGATGAAACACGGAAAATCCGTGAGCCGTGTCCGTGATTCGGGTCTGTCCTTAGGCTGTAGGGACAACCCTTGTGGTTGTCCGTCTACGGAACGGACAT
>JBFMHI010000013.1 GCA_040753085.1 bacterium
CGGGCGAAGCCCGCCGCGCCGTTCAGCCGACCGCGAAGCGGTCGGCTGAACGATAGAGCTAAGCTGCGGCGGGCTTGCCCGCCGTCAGCTTCAGCGATTTGTTAGGCGAAGCAGTTTAAACCTCATAGTCCTAAAAACTTAATTGTGCTTCCACAAAGAAAAATTACCAAACCAGCCAACGCATGAGAATATCTTTTAACTCTGCGAAGTGGTAGTTTTGATAATCCGAAAGATAAAGCTAAAACTATACCCAGCATAGTTGCGATAGTTGTCAATCCAAAGATAAATGCAACTATCGCTACCGTTATCATATTGCCCTTAGCTGCTGGATACATCACAAGAGGAATTAATGGTTCGCATGGACCAAATACAAATATTGTAAAAAGAATCCATGGAGTTAAATTGTTTGATTTTGATGAATGAACATGAGAATGATCTGCAATGTGCTTATGAGTGTGTATATGAACATCTCCACTTTCATGTTGATGAAGATGTTCATGGGGTCGGCTACGAATCGCTTTATGTACTCCCCAGACAAAATATGTAAATCCGAATACAAGAAGAAGCCAAGCGGCTAATTCACCGCGAAATGATTCGACCATTTCCAATTTAAGAACAGCGATTCCTAGAGCAATACCTATAAATCCTAAGACAATAGAACTCAACACATGACCAACTCCACATAGAAATGTAATCATACCCGTCTTAACACTACTCCATTGCCTCGCTTTGGATAGTACAATGAAGGGTAAATAATGGTCTGGTCCAAAGACAGTATGAATAAATCCTATAGTTGCAGCTGTTCCTGCTAAAATAACAGTTTCATTTAACATAGCAATTCCTTAATCTAAGTTTGAAGTATTTCGCCTAACGATGATTATACAGTCTGTATAAACGGGAAACTCAGACTGTCTCATTCTGTATAAGAAGTCTCCATCTGTTCTTGTCTTTTCGCGTAATATCATTCATATCTACCATTCCAGGGTTATACAGACTGTATAAACCAGACTACAGCCCGTCAACCGGGCTCCGCACTTCGTGTCCGCCTTTGTTCAACACATGGGTATAAATCATGGTCGTGCTCACGTCTTTGTGCCCGAGAAGTTCCTGGATGGTTCGCATGTCATAACCCGCTTCAAGCAAGGGCGTGGCGAAGGAATGCCGGAACGTATGACAGCCCACACGCTTGACTACTCCGGCCTTGAGGACAGCTTATTTAACGGCTCGCTGAAGAATGGTCTCGTGAACGTGATGCCGTCCTTCTTCGCCAGTTTTTGTGTTCTTCCAACGGTTTTCTTGCGGGAAGACCCATTGCCAACGCCATTCGGCCGAGGCGTTAGGGTATTTGCGGTCGAGAAGGTATGAAGAAATCATAGGCGGCTAATAATAAAGAAGTTGAGGAACTTTCGCTGAACTGGACTCGTATCCTCTAAGAGCTGAAAGCGGCAAGGTCTCTTCTCTCCACTCTCACTACTACCCCCGAAATATTGAGAAGATACCAGATTTATTCTACCGTTACGCTTTTGGCCAGATTTCGCGGTTGATCGACATCACAGCCACGAAGGACAGCGATATGATAGGCCAAAAGTTGGAAAGGAATAACATTCAGGATAGGCGAAAGATCCTCCTGAGTCTTAGGCAGGAAAAAGATATGATTTGCCCGTTTCCTGATCTGATCATCTCCTTCGGTAGCACAGGCAAGAACCGTTCCATTTCTGGCTTTTACTTCCTCAATATTGCCCAGGACCTTATCGTAAACACGACTGGAAGTAGCCACCACCACTACCGGCATTTTTTCATCAATAAGGGCAATAGGTCCATGTTTCATCTCACCGGCCGGATACCCTTCCGCATGGATATAAGAGATCTCCTTCAATTTCAACGCCCCTTCCAGGGCAATAGGATAGTTGATTCCACGTCCTAGATAGAGAAAATTCTGCCGCTGGTAGTACTCCGAAGCGCATTTACGTATCTCTTCATCATCAGTTAAAATCTCCTTAGCTTGTTTGGGAAGCCTATGTAGATCAGCAATTATCTCTCTCATTTGCTCGGAAGAGATAGTCCCTCTTTTACTTCCCAGGTAGAGAGTAAAAAGAGCCAGGGCCGTTAATTGGGCAGTAAAGGCCTTGGTTGAAGCTACGCCTATTTCTGGCCCGGCCTGGGTATAGATAACCCCATCCGATTCCCTGGAGATAGTACTGCCCAGGACATTACAGATGGATACCACCTTAGCCCCTTTTTCTTTTGACTCAGTTATAGCCGCAATGGTATCTGCGGTCTCTCCTGACTGAGAAATAGCCATAACCAGGTGAGTAGGTTTAATTATTGGATCCCGATATCTGAACTCAGATCCGATATCAACTTCCACTGAAATTCGGGCATACTTCTCCAACAAGAATTTTCCTACCAGTCCCGCATGCCAGCTCGTCCCACAGGCAACGATAAATATTCGATCAAACCCTAAAAGCTCTTCATCGCTTAATCGAACATCCGGCAGATCAACCGAGTCTTCCTTCAATCTTGCCCGGTGGAGGGTTTCCTCTATAACCCGGGGTTGTTCATATATCTCTTTGAGCATAAAGTGCTTATATCCACCCTTTTCCGCCATAAGGGCATCCCATTCGATGATCATGGTCGCCTTCTCCACCGGATCTCCATCCAGGGTAGTAAAAGATACACCATCTCTTTTAAGAACCACCATTTGGTGGTCGTCCATGAAGGCTACCCTTCTGGTTCGATTCAAGATAGCCGGGATGTCAGAGGCAATGTAGAACTCGTTATTACTAAAGCCCACTACCAGCGGACTGCGCAGCCTCGCCCCAACTATTTTAGACGGCTCATCCGCCCTTATCACCCCTATGGCGTATGAGCCATCTACCCTTTTCAAGGCAAGCCGGACGGCTGTCTCTAAGTCATTTCCATCCATATATTCTTCAATAAGGTGAGCCAGAACCTCAGTATCGGTTTCTGATTTGAACTTATGACCTTTGGCCATAAGTTCCTCCTTTAACTCCATATAATTCTCAATGATCCCATTATGAACCACGGCTATTTTATGCCGACAATCAAGATGAGGATGAGCATTGGCTTCTGACGGCCGGCCGTGAGTTGCCCAGCGGGTATGCCCTATCCCAATATCTCCCTCAAGGGGCTGTTCAGCCAGTAAGCGATCCAGTTGGGTAAGTTTTCCCTCAACGCGTCTCAATTCTATTCCTTCGGTTTTGGGCACAGCAATCCCCGCTGAATCATAACCTCGATACTCTAATCTCTTAAGGCCATCAAGCAAGATTGGCGGAGCCGAGTCTTTTCCAATATAACCTACTATGCCACACATAGAAACCTCCTATTAGTAATTAATAATTACATCAAGGCCAGCATCTCCCTAACCGCCCTCTCCATCCCCACCAGGACAGCCCGGGAGATAATGCTATGTCCAATGTTTAACTCTTCTACCTGTGGAATGGAAGCCACGGGAGTCACATTTTGGTAATTAAGTCCATGTCCGGCGTTTACCCTGAGTCCAAGGGCGACGGCTTTAGAAGCGGCCTTCTTTAATCTCTCCAGTTCGCGTTCTATATCTTCCTCTGACTTTGCCCGGGCATATTCTCCCGTATGAAGCTCAATAAAATGGGTTCCTGTTTTTGAGGCAGCTTCAATTTGACCGAGGGCCGGATCGATAAAGAGACTAACCTTGATCCCGAGCTCAGATAGGGACTCAACCACTTTGATTAGACTTTCTTGTTGGGCCATAACATCCAGCCCGCCTTCAGTCGTTAGTTCTTCCCGTTTTTCAGGAACAAGGGTCGCCTGGTCCGGAGGCAGTTCTCGAGCGAAGGCAATCATTTCAGCCGTAGCCGCCATCTCTAAATTGAGTTTTGTTTGAACCACCTTTCGGAGGATAATGACATCCCTCTCCTGGATGTGACGCCTATCTTCCCTCAGGTGGACCGTGATTCCATGACAACCGGCCAATTCAGCTAAAACTGCCGCGGCAATAGGATCAGGCTCAGACACTCCTCGGGCCTGACGAACGGTAGCCACATGATCGATATTTACTCCCAAGGTAGCCATATTTCGCTTTTCCCTCCTGTATCGGCGTTCCTCTTTTTGTCCGGCTGAGTAGTTACAATCTCTCTTCTTTAGCCACGAGAGGCGCCATATTGTATTGATATAGGTTATACCGCTCCATTATCCCGATGATTATATCGGCGTAACGGGGATTAGTGGCATATCCGGCCTTTCTCAATTCCCGGACAAACCTTTTCGGATCATCCACCCATCGCATAGCTTCTCTGTATCTGGAAGATTCAGAAATAACTCGGGCGTGATCCTGAAAGGATTCAATCAAATTGTTATACCTTCTAAAGAGGCTATTTATTTTGACCCTTCTACCGTTAATATACTCGTAAACATTAAGCGTAATCGAACCAGCCGTTCCTCTCCCTTTAATGCCAAAGAAATTATTGGCCTTACCCAGGACACCTCTTCCCCACCTTGATTCAATAATAGCCTGGGCAATAGTTACTGAAGCCGGTATGCCGGTGGTTTTCTCTGTTTCCTGGGCATATCCGGCTATAGATTGAATAAAGGCCTGGCGATCCGAAATCCTTTTCCCGCCAAGGACTATTTTCTCTTTCAAGCCCTTTTGGTAAGCCTTAACCGCCGTGGGAACTTTAACCAACTCTCCGATCTGGAGAAACTCTGGGGTTTTTATCTCCGGATTGGCATTAAGTATCTCAGAAAGAGAAACGCCATAGTGCCTGGCAATACCAAACAGGGTGTCCCCCTTCTTTACGGTGTGAATAGTGGTATCATCACCCTTTTCAGAGGGTATATTGATTTTTTCCCCCTCCCTGATCAGGGCTGGATTCTCTATCTGAGGATTAGCCCTCAAGAGCGCCGGGAGAGGAAGCCCATATTTTTGGGCTGTCCCCCATAAGGTATCGCCTTCTTTGACCTTATGAATATCAAATGGAATGTCTTCTTCCATCGGGAGGTGTATTCGTTGACCGACATTAATTCGATCAGGGTCATCTATCTGTGGATTGGCCTTTAAAATCTCAGCAAAGGGGATGTGGTGTTCTCTGGCGATCCTGGTTAAGGTGTCTCCCTGCTTGACGGTATACGGTTTAAGTTCTCTACTCCAATCTTCAGTTATCGGTGTTTTCATCGCCCTCCCTCCCAATTTATCAGGCAGTAAATGCCTCTTCCCAAACCACCGGCACCAGACACGCCGCACTTACTGACTACTGCCTACCACCTACCTTATTTTAGGTCTGACCGCTATACCCCGGTCGGCAAGATATTTTTTCACCTCCCCAATAGAGAAAGTCCGAAAGTGGAAGATAGAAGCGGCTAAGGCAGCTTCAGCTTCTGTTTGAGTAAAAACATCATAAAAATGAGACAGCTCTCCTGCTCCTCCTGAGGCAATGATAGGGATGTTGACTGCCTCTGCCATGGCCTTAGTTAATTCTAAATCGTAGCCATCCTTTGTTCCATCTCTATCCATGCTGGTCAAAAGAATCTCTCCTGCGCCCAGCTCTTCCACCTTTTTGGCCCAATATAGGGCATCTATCCCCGTAGGGGTTCGTCCGCCGTGGATAAAGACCTCCCACCCTGGAGAAGAATCTCTTTTCGCCCTGGCATCTATAGCCACAATAATGCACTGACTGCCAAACCGTCTGGCAGCTTCATCTACCAGCGCCGGGTTTTGGACAGCCGCCGTATTAATGGAAACACGATCAGCCCCGCGGCGAAGGAGCCTCTCTATATCCAGGAGATTTCTTATCCCTCCGCCAACGGTAACCGGCATAAAGGCTACCTCGGCTGTTTTGGCCACCACATCGAGCATAATATCCCGTTCCTGGGCTGAGGCGGTTATATCCAAAAAGACTAATTCATCCGCTCCTTCCCGGTCATAAATAGCGGCCTGTTCTACCGGATCCCCTGCATCTCTGAGCTGGACAAAATTTATCCCCTTCACTACTCGACCGGCATCAACATCAAGACAGGGAATAATTCTTTTCGCTAACATTTTGCCTTCTTATCCTTCTTCAGATACTTACTTATTATGGCGTAGAAATTTTAACTACAGCTATATTATACTATTTATAGAGTTTTGTCAAGGAAAAATCGTCTTGTCACAGATTTATAATGCTTGACAAATCAGGCAATAGTCAGTTATAATAATGGCCAGCTATTCAAACACTAACGGCCATCGCCTCCCCTTGGGTAGCCCAGAAATAAAAACGGTCGGATAAATCTTATCTTCGCTGGAGACTAGGCCACTGAGACCTTAGGTCTTAAGGCGGGAGCTGACTTATGGGAAAACAGATTTTCAGTGGCTTACAACTTTTGTAACCGTTCAGCCACCAAGGCACTAAGACACGAAGGGGAAAAAAGTATGTGTCTTAGAGAGCAGTAGAGCCATAGAGCAGCCGTTCTGGAACTTTCAGAAAAGTCTTTAACTACTGCTCTGCTGCTCTACTGCTCTATCTTTGTGTCTTAGTGTCTTGGTGGCTGAACACTTACCAACTTTTTTGATTTACCTACCGGGATATAAATTGAGATGTCTAACCAACAGATTGGATTACTGATAGTCGTAGCTGGTTTGATTATCGGACTGGTAGGGCTTCTCATCTGGTCCGGCGGTCTCGGATGGTTTGGCCGCCTCCCAGGCGATATTCGGATCGAACGGGATTCTATAAGGGTCTACATTCCGATAACTTCAATGCTGCTTCTCTCGGTAGCGCTTAGCCTAGTGTTTTATATGGTGCGGCGATTTTTCTAAAAGAGAAATTTATTATGACTAAGGACCTGTTTAAAAAAGCGATCGTTTCGCATAAAGCTGACTATCTTGAAATCAGAGCCGAAGACCGGGAAACGGTCAGGATAGATTATATGGGGCCGGAACTGGAGGGTATTGGCCGGAATACTGACTCCGGTGGATGTGTCCGGGCTTTGATCAAGGGTGGTTGGGGATTTTCGTCCTTTAATCGCCTGGATAAGCTGGGGGATCATATCCGGGCCGCCACTCAGGCAGCCGCCTTGGTAGGCAGAGGGAAAAGCCGTCTGGCCACTGCTCCGGTAGTCACGGCTGAAGTGGCTGCTCAGGTAGAGAAGGATCCGGGAAATATCTCTCTGGAAGAAAAACACGCCTTATGCCGGACCTACAATGAGATTATCCTGTCTGCGCCTAAGATTCAAACCAGCCGTGTCAGCTACCGAGAGAAAACCATAACCAAACATTTCTGTAATTCTGAGGGGACGTATCTAGTTTCAAAGCACATCTTTTGTGGGATCAGCCTTATGGCTATGACCAGGGAAGGCAGCAATGTTCAGCAGGCCTACCACTCAGTAGGCGACCAGCGAGGGTATCAGATCGTAGAAGGCTTAGAAGAATCGGCTGAAGGGGTGGCTAAGAGAGCCGTTGATTTACTTTCGGCCCCTTCGGTTAAAGGCGGAACTTACACCGTTATCTGCGATCCAAAGCTATGCGGGGTATTCGTGCACGAGGCCTTTGGTCACCTTTCTGAAGCGGATCATATTTATGAAAACAAGCGGCTAATGGCAATGATGCGGTTGGGAAGGAGGTTTGGAGCAGAACAGCTAAGTATTATTGACGATCCTACCCTTCCTGGAGAGGCTGGGTCTTTCGAATATGATGATGAAGGGGTAAAGGGTAGCCCCACCTACCTCCTCAAAGAAGGTGTTCTTACCCACCGACTCCATTCTCGGGAGACAGCCCTCAAGATGGAAGAAGCCCCCACTGGAAATGCCAGGGCCATAAGTTACAGATATGAACCTATTGTCAGGATGTCAAACACCTACCTGGCCCCTGGCGAGGCGAATCTGGAAAGCATGCTGAACGGCGTATCCGAAGGGATTTATGCCAAAGGCGCTCTGGGTGGCCAGACAGAGATGGAAATGTTCACCTTCTCCGCCGAGGAGGCTTACCTTATTCAAAATGGCCAATTAGGCCCCCTGATTCGTGATGTGGTGTTGACCGGAAACGTCTTTGAAACCCTGGCTAATATTGATATGATCGGCCACGATCTGGTTCATTTTGGCGGGCTGGGTGGTTGCGGCAAAAGCGGTCAGGGCCCCTTACCTGTAGCCACCGGAGGCCCCCATATCCGGATACAAAAGGTGACTATTGGGGGGAGATAAGCCAATGATTCCGAATCTAACGGTCAAGATAGGCCAGCTCAAGCTAAAGAACCCGGTCATGGTTGCCTCGGGGACCTTTGGATTTGGCGAGGAGTTTACCTCATTTTTCGACCTCAACCGATTAGGGGCAATGGTGGTTAAGGGCCTAACCCTTAGACCTAAAGCCGGTAACCCTCCACCCAGAATAGTGGAGACCCCGGCCGGGATGCTTAATGCTGTTGGCCTGGAAAACTGTGGTCTGGAGAAATTTGTCACCGAGAAGATGCCCTTTTTGAGACAATTTAAGACCCCCCTCATAGTCAATGTAAATGGGAAAACCATCGATGAGTATGTAAAGCTATCCGAAGAATTATCAAAGGTGGCCGGCGTCTCAGCCCTCGAGCTAAATCTCTCCTGTCCTAATGTTAAAGGGGGGGGGATGGCCTTCGGGGTTGACCCCCATATGGTCTATTTAGTTACCTCTATGGTTCGAAGGACCACCCCCCTTCCTTTAATTGTTAAACTCTCCCCCAATGTCACGGACATAAAGACTATTGCCCAAAGGGCTGAAGAAGCAGGGGCTGATGGTCTCTCACTGATAAACACCCTGCTTGGTCTGGCCATTGATCATAAAACAGGCCAGCCCCAACTGGCCCATATTACGGGCGGGCTTTCTGGGCCAGCGGTAAAGCCAATCGCCCTCAGGATGGTCTGGGAGGTTTCAGAACAGGTGAATATTCCTATTATTGGCATGGGAGGGATAACCGGACCAGCGGATGCCCTCGAATTTTTGGCGGCTGGGGCCGTGGCTGTCGCCGTGGGGACAGGGAGCTTCATTAACCCCCAATTGCCCCTAGAGGTAATTAAAGGCCTAGAGGATTATCTGGCGAAAGAAAAGATGGGGGATATTCACGAAATCATTGGACGGTTCTCCCGAGAGATTATCTACCGAACCTTGGTAGAGCGAGAGGCCCTTTTAGAAGGACACTTCTGGCTCTCTTCAGGACGCCATTCCGGACGATACTTTCAGGCGGCCTTGATTCTTCAAGACCCTTCTCTTGCCTCTATCTGGTGTACCAAACTGGCCAGAAAATTTAAGGGGGAAAAGATAGATCTGGTCATCGGTCCTGCCCTGGGCGGGGTAATTGTGGCCCAGGAGGTGGCTAAAAGTCTGGGAGTAAGGGCTATCTTTACTGAGAGGGTTTCAGGTAAAATGCAGCTTCGCCGAGGCTTTAGGATTAATCCTCAAGAGAGAGTTCTGGTCGTAGAGGATGTCATTACCACAGGCGGTTCAGTCAAAGAGGTTATCGAGCTGGTTAAGCAAACTAAGGCTGAAGTAGTGGGCGTAGGGGCTTTAGTCGATAGAAGTGGCGGGATAGAACTGGGTTTCCACCCTGAGTCGCTTCTCCAGGTCGAAATAGAGACCTACGCCCCTGATTCTTGTCCCCTGTGTCAAAAAGACCTGCCGCTGGTTAAGCCGGGCAGCAAATAGAAATCAGCGGTCAGAAGATAGAAACTAGGAAGAAAAAGGCCTCCCGATGAACTCCTCCGCCATCGGCCATCGGCCATCGGCCATCAACCCGTCTTTAGATGAATTTCTCAGCCTGATAGAGGCCGGTTACAACCTTATTCCCCTTTCAACCCGTGTCAAGCTTAAAGGAGAAATAACCCCGGCCTTAGTTTTTGAAGGGATGGCTGACAAACCTTATTCTTTCTGGTTGGATAGCGGCAAGGGAAATCCCTCTCTGGCTCGATATTCTTTCCTCGGCACCCATCCCTGGCTCGTATTTAAAAGCAAAGGCGATCGAATAGAAACAATCACGCCTGGAGAGGCGTTACCTTCCACAATAAGAGGGAATCCTCTCCGGAAATTAGCCCAAATTCTCGACCAGTGTAAGGCCCCCCGATTGCGGCGGGGATATCCCCCTTTTGGCGGCGGAGCGGTTGGCTACTTAAGTTACGATTTAGCCCACTTCTTTGAAGATCTGCCCCGAAGAAGTCTCGACGATCTGGACCTCCCGGAAAGTTATTTCATCTTCGTTAATGACGTCATCGGCTTTGATCATTTGAGTGAAGAATTCATTATTATTTCTAACACCCGGATAGGTGGAAATCCTATCGAGGACTACCACCAGACTAAAGAGAAGATAGAGGATATTAGAGACAAATTAGAAAAAGTAGCCCAGCCATCGCCCCTCTATAAAGATAATTCCAGGTTCTCCCAGTTAGACAGGTCTTCTTTATCCGCCTCTCTCTCCCTTGAGTCCAATTTTACCCGGCCAGGTTTTGAAGAGATAGTAAGGCAGGCCAAGGCCTACATCAAGGCCGGAGACATCTTTCAGGTCAATCTTTCCCAGCGGCTTTCCACCGCTATTAATGATCCCCCCTTGGCCATCTATAAAGCCCTTCGGGCCATTAACCCCTCCCCCTTTGCTTTTTATCTCTCTTTTGGAGACTTAAAGTTGGTTAGTTCATCTCCTGAAAGGCTGCTCCGGATAGCGGGACGGAGGATTGAGACCAGGCCTATTGCCGGGACAAGACCAAGAGGCAAGACCACCCAGCAAGACAGTAGATTGAGAAAAGAACTGATCTTAGATGCTAAAGAACGGGCCGAGCATATTATGTTAGTTGATCTGGAGCGAAATGATTTAGGCCGAATATGTGAATATGGTTCAGTCCAGGTGGATGAATTGATGGTCACTGAAGAATATTCCCACGTCATTCATATTGTTTCCAATGTGGTGGGCCAATTAAGGAAAGAAATTGGCCTTTATGACATCCTGCGGGCTACCTTTCCGGGTGGGACAATAACCGGCACCCCCAAGATAAGGGCGATGGAAATAATTGATGAACTGGAACCGGTGCAGAGAGGGCCTTATACCGGCTCGGCCGGGTATATCAGCTATAGCGGCGACCTCGACCTGAACATCATTATCCGAACCATTGTCGTTAAAGGAGATCAGGCTTATGCCCAGGCCGGAGCAGGTATTGTGGCTGATTCAGACCCAACCAGAGAATATTATGAAACCCTCCATAAAGCCGAGGCCTTAATCAAGGCCTTAAAAGGTAAGGGGTTAATCAAACCCTTACCTTTATCCCTCCGGGCTTCCAGATAGAAGGGTCTTTATCTCACTTTCAAAGACTTCCTTAGAAGCAAATCCAACGTGGTACTTAATCACATTTCCTTGCTGATCAATCAAAAAAGTGGTAGGAATACTTCGAATACCCCCATAGGCCATAACTACCTCTGGGGTGGCCATCATAAGAGGGTAGTTTATCTTGTGCTTCTGAGCAAAGCTATCTACGACTTCTTTCCCTTGCCGATCCAATGAGAGACCAATGATTTCCACGCCTTTATCTTTATATTCGGAATAAAGCTCCACAAAGGCCGGGATCTCAGCCCGGCAAGGGGGGCACCAGGTCGCCCAAAAGTCTAAAACAATAACCTTACCCACCAAAGCAGATAGAGTCAGCGTTCCTCCCCCCAGCTTCTCCAAAGTAAAATCAGGGGCATTACCCCACTTGGGCTTGGCTGGAGTTACTTCTTTAGGCGGCTCCGCTGGCAGAGAAGCCACTTCAAGTGTCTCAGCCGGAGGGGCTGCCTCGACAGTATCCGTATCAGAAGAAGGGGGAATTACCTCCTCTGCCTGAGGTGGCGCCAGTTTAAGCCCTTTATCTACCGGAGGGGACTCAGCCTGACAGCCCATCATAATAATTATGCCTATTATTAAGTAAGCCTTCCATTTTTGCATTCTTTGACCTCCTTCAGGTATAATGGTAACCTACCGCCACATGGGCTTTATTTTCGCACAATTCTCCCCTTTTGTCAATAAAAATCAACCTGGTCGGCTTAAATATCCCCTTTTGACTTGACTTTTCTCTGACCTTAAGGTATTATAATGGAGTTAGCTTATGGCTGTGGATGAAGATTGGAAATGAAAAGAAAGGATGGTTCAGGTGGAAAACAATGAATAAACAATCTGGAATCGGCGGTCCGCCATCTCGGGTACCCACGAAGTGGGTGCGCCATCCGCCAGGGGAACCATTCCTAATACCAAAGAATATCGCCCTCCTGGGTTCCACCGGTTCGATAGGTATAAATACACTTGAAGTAATTGATAAACTCCCTTCTCTCTCTGTCTCCGGCTTGGCCGCTGGAAAAAATATAAAAGTGCTGGAAAGTCAAATTCACCGCTTCAATCCTTCCAGAATAGCCCTTATGGATGAAGAAAAGGCCTCTGAACTAAGAAGGCGATTGACTAATCACCCTTGCCAGATTTACTCCGGGCTATCAGGGATCGTCGAAGTGGCCACCGCCCCTGAGGTTGACCTGGTCGTTTCGGCTATTGTGGGGGCAGCGGGCCTCATCCCTACCCTGGAAGCGATCAAGGCCGGTAAAGATATTGCCTTAGCCAATAAAGAGACGATGGTAATGGCTGGGGAAATCGTGACGGCGTTAGTTAAGGAAAAAGGGGTTAATATCTTACCGGTAGACAGTGAGCACAATGCCATCTTTCAAATCTTGGTGGGTCGCCAGAGAGAAGAGATAGAAAGGATTATCCTTACTGCCTCGGGCGGTCCTTTTAGAGATCGGGAGGGGGATTTTGAAGGCATTACCTTAGCTCAGGCCCTGGCCCATCCCAGATGGAATATGGGGCCAAAGATCTCCATTGATTCAGCGACCTTGATGAACAAAGGCCTTGAGGTGATTGAGGCCCATTATCTGTTTGCCCTTACGACCAGACAAATATCAGTCGTCATCCATCCGGAGTCCATTGTGCATTCTCTGGTTGAATTTATTGATGGTTCTATGCTAGCCCAGTTAGGTATTACGGATATGCGTGTGCCCATTAGCTATTGTCTTACTTATCCTGAAAGGAGACTGACTTCTCTGCCCAAGCTAAATTTAACGGAAACAGGGCCGCTTCATTTCTATCCACCGGATCCGCATCGATTTCCGGCCTTAAGGTTGGCCATGGAAGTAGCTGAAAAAGGTGGAAGTTGGACGACGGTCTTGAATGCAGCTAACGAGGCGGCGGTAACCCTCTTCTTGAAAGAGAAGATTGCTTTCACTGATATTCCCCTCTTGATTGAGCGAGTTCTGGAAAGGCATACGCCCATTCCTCACCCTAACCTGGAGGAAATACTGTCCATAGACCACTGGGCCAGAGAGGAAGCGGAGAGGAGGTAAAAGATAATGGAGACCAAAGAAAGAGAAGTTACCTTATTAGTTAATGGGAAGCCTATCCCCTTGAATCCCTTTGTCAGTCGAATAATAATTAACATAGTAATGGGTATTGTCTCTTCTCTGAGGGGCACAGAGGAGGCCAAAGAGGTAAAGCTAATCATCAAGTAACTCGATGGATATGATGGGCGGATATGGCAGGGGCCACCAAGTAATCGGTCAGCGGTTATCAGGTTAATAGTAAATATAGATTTCCATATCCGGTCTGGTCTTCTTGTGAAGATGCCTAAAACCACGCTCAATGTCTATCTCGGCCGGATAAGTCAAGGTTAGCTTATGCTTATCCCCTTCCTTTTTCTTAATGATTTTAGAGGGTGGATATCGAAGAAAGGGCTGCTCTTCCAGGTTTGCCTTGGGATTGACTAGCCGCACCCCAAATAATATCCTTGGCCCGGCTTCTACCGTAGTTTCTACTACCTTTGAGACCTTGTATTTTCGCACATTCCGATCGAAATAGACATTAGATTTCATGATTACCTCTCTATCAGTCAGCTCTTCCTGGAGCAGTTTCAAATTTTCCTCTCTCCATTTCTGAGCGGGGCTTAGTTCTTTAGCTGAATCAGATGGAAAAGCCATCTCAACCCTCCTTTAAAATAAGCCGCTATCCGTCCTCTATTGTTTCCCCATCCCTATCCGCTGGGTGCGCTGGAAGATTTTTCCTTCGGTCTTAATCGCTGGGGCAATAATAAGCTCAGTAAGCTGCATTTCACGGATGTCCCGGGCCCCACATATCCCCATCGCCGACCTCAAGGCCCCAACAAGGTTTTGCGAACCATCATCCAGGTGGGCTGGACCGTAAAGGATTTCTTCTAACCTGCCCGTCGTTCCCAAATGGATTCGGGTCCCCCGGGGGAGATTTTGATGGGGGGTAGCCATCCCCCAATGATACCCTTTACCCGGCGCCTCTTTAGCCTTGGCAAAGGCCGAACCAACCATCACGGCATCAGCCCCGGCGGCAAAGGCCTTACAGATGTCTCCGCCCACACTCATACCCCCATCAGTAATAATGGGCACATATTTCCCCCTCTTTTTGTAATGAAAATCCCGGGCGGCCGCACAATCGGCCGTGGCGGTTACCTGGGGGACTCCAACCCCTAAAACCCCCCGGGTGGTGCAAGCCGTTCCCGGCCCTACACCTACCAGAAGTCCATCTATTCCCGTGTCCATAAGTTCCAGGGCACTTTCATAAGTGACACAGTTACCCACTATCACCGGGATAGTCATTTTCTGGATGAAGCTTTCTAAGTTTAATACCTTATGAGTAGAGGAGATATGTCTGGCCGTAATTACTGTCGCTTGAACCACAAAGATGTCTGCCCCAGCCTCAGCCGCTATGGGTCCAAAACTCTCAGCCCGCTGCGGAATAGCTGAAACACAGGCCCTTACCCCCGCTCGCTTGATTTCTTCTATCCGGTGACCAATCAATTCTTCCTTGATCGGCTCCTGATAGATTTGCTGGAGGATGTTGGTGGCTTCCTCTGGCGTAGCCGTAACAATTTGGCCGATAATTTCTTCGGGATTTTGATACCTGGTTTGAACCCCTTCCAGATTAAGCACCGCTATCCCGCCTAATCGCCCCATCTCGATAGCAAATCGGCAGTCTACCACTCCATCCATGGCCGCCGCCAGGATGGGAATTTCGATCTGGTCATCTCCAATCTGCCAGGTTATATCTACCTCATCCGGATCGAGCGTAACTAATCCCGGCACCAGGGCGATCTCATCAAACCCATAACATCGCCTGGCCTTCCGACCTCTTCCTACCCACATACCCATGTGTCTTATGCCTCCTTGTTTAGGTAATTATGGGATGGTTCACCTTACTGTGAAAGCTTGCGGCTAAATTAGAAACCCGTTTTTTCCGAAAAAACGGGTTTCTGATCTCGTGTAACCCGAGTAGGTTGCCCCGAATTATTGAGGAAGATACGAAGGACCCGCAAGGTTTCACAAGAAAAATGGACGATTTGAACCGTCCCGTAATTATCAATTGTAACTACTCAGGTAGATAGGCTGAAGGCTTTTAGGGATAGCCTTTACAGCCTATCCGCCTGAATAGGTCTTAAATTGCTTGATTCGAACATTGCGGGATAATTGAACTTCAGCCTTCAGCCTATCTACCTGCAATTAACCATTACTAATGATTAAATGGCCCTACCGCCAAAGTCACCCCGACCACTTATCTTTGGTGATGGGTTGTTTGGTGCCTGGTAGTCTGGTAACTATCAGACCATAGACACCCAGCCCCCGACACCAGACTACCAGACAAACTGGTTTCTGAGTGAGTTGGGCGGTATAGCGTTAAATCTTTTTCACCACCTGTCCCAGAACTCCACCCAGACTATGACTGGCCTTAGCCACCGCCTGATAAAGGTAATGAAGCTTCTCCTTATCCCTGGTTACATCCAATCCTTTATCCGGCCTTAGCCGTTGGAGGACACCTTGGATACTTCCCGAGATAAGCCTGGTACTCATCGCTTGATTTATCTGATTATTGATCTCGTTCAATCGCCTATAGTCAGAATTGTCCCGGAGAATACCTAAGGCCTCTTCACATATATCTTTGACCTGAAAGGCCTCTTGGATAATCGTCCTTATATCTCTTCTTAGTCGCTCAAGCTGTGGTTTAGGCCGATAAATTTCGGCCTCTTCCAAAATTCCTTTTATATCCAGGGGTGCCTGACAATATTGATCTATGGCCTCAGCCAGGTCCATAATAAGCACCCCTTCCTTCAGTATTCCTCCCTGAGTGGCATTAATACATGTGGCCTTTGTCCGGGCAATCTCCCAATGAAACCATTCCTGATAGACCGCCAATTTTTTGTGCGTAGGCACAGACTGGCCGTAGATGTCTTTCCTCCAGATAAACTCATCCCCGATATACTCCCGATGTTTCATCTCGAGGGGCGCCCGGCCGGCCAATTCTTTAGCCCACTGTTCTTCATAAGACCCACCCGAAACAAAGGCACGGTTATCCGGGAAAGAAAGATCTTGCCCGACAAAGATAATGGGATCCGCCCCAATTTTTCGGGCCAGATCAAAGGCATAAGTAGCCACCGAGCCTCCCCCTTTTAGAGAAATATAAGGCTCTTCTCTCAGGTATTCCATAATCCAATCCATTAATATATGGCCATGCGAGGCAATGAGCTTAAGGCCTGAGAAATGTTTAAAAATTCGAGGATAGCAAACCGAGTCCGCTACTAAGGCCACATCATTCAGGTCAAGCCCTCTAAAATGGTGATAATTCTTCACCTGGGCATCAACCGTAATCACTATATCCGGCTTAATTCCCCGCTTCAGGACCGCCTTGAGGGCCGTATCAACGGATATAAGAAGGGCCTTTCCCCTGGCCATAGCTAAATCTTGAATATTCTTATCTAAGGAGGGGCCAGCCGAGATAATGATGGCCGGTTGATCAGGGAATTTACCGAAAAGGGAATCAAGGGGAGGGTTGCTGATGATCTCAGGGATATTGTCCAGGATATTTTCCTGCCACAACATACCAAAAGAGCTCAGGCTGGCCAGATTCATCAGCCCTGCCTCCAGGACACCCTTTATCAACCCCATCACTTTTCTGTAGTAAGCCGGTTCCAAAGAGAGACTCGGCCTATGCTCGATTACCTGAACTAATTCCAAACGATCCAGGGTAATAATTTCTCCCAGATAGTCAATTATCCGCCCATTCTCTTCTCCAATAAGTAGCCTCAGATGAGGAGATTTTAATAAGCCGGTCATATCCCTGGTTTCTAAAGCCACCTTAAATAGATCCAGATTAGGGTCTATCACTACCAGCTCGGTGTCCTCTTTGATCACCGAACAGATCTCTTCCGCCAGGTAACCCAGGCCAAACCCCAGCACAATAATGGCTTTTTTGTTTTCGAGTTCATATTGAGACAATATCTTTTTGGCCTCTGATCGAGGGTCATAAGGGCTGTGTATTGAGACAGCCTTCTCTTTTCGATCAATTACCTTAAGGGTCGGCTCGCCTTTTTTAGATGGTTCTACTATGGCCCTGGCGATGGTAATAACCCCTAATCGGCCTTTTAATCTTTCATCTAAGTAGCTCAAATTGTCTTGATAATAGTTCATTTATTGATTTTATGTGCCCACCCTAACCGAATCGGTAATTCCCCTAAGAACAGCAATAGCCGAGAGAACAGCCAGGTAAGATGTCTTAGGATTAGAAGGGGCAGGGAGATTTTCACATCTACTAATTATCCGTCCAAAATCTCCCTCAACCTGGATTTCATGCACATTTCGCCTTAGATTCGGATCAGCCACGATCTCGACTTTAGTCTGATCTGCGCCTATCCCAGCCAGGCTAAGGGTAGCCGCCACATTGATATTAGCCGGAAAGTGCCGGGCGGCCTCCAGGGCATTTCCTTGAAAGATTACTTTAGGCTGGCCAATATTATCCAGATCTATGCCCTTCTCCACCACCCAGGGTGCACCCTTCAAACCGGCTGGCGGCTTACTGGTTTTTAAACAGACCGAGCTAATTCGACCTCTCCCAGCCGCTTTTACGGCATCTAGACCGGCCATGGCGCCAGAAGGGATAAAGATTGGTACCCCTTGATCTCTGGCTGATTCCACTAAATCCAGCCTCTCCAATAATCCACCGGTGCTCATTATCAAGGCCGCCTTCTTTCTTGATATAGCCGCACTAACTACCTCCGGCACAACCTGGGCTGAAGCGGCCTCGACCACTAAATCAACTTCGTCGGCTATCTCCTCTAAGGACTTAATCTTTATTTGAGATGAAAGCCGGCCGGCCAAATCTCTGGCCCTCGTCTCGATTATATCGTTCACCGCCGCCAGCTCCATCCCCTCAACCTCATAAGTTATCGCCTCAGCTAATCTGGCGCCAATAGTGCCACAACCGATCAGTCCCACCTTAATTCCCTTCATTATTCCCTTAGCCTTTCGATCAATCGCTCCAGATCTCCCGCTGAGTAATACTCTATTTCGATCCGGCCCTTATCTCGGCCGGGCTTAATCCTTACTTTAGTGCCCAGAATTTCTGTCATCTCCTCTTCAATAGCCACTATATGGGGATCCCTCTCGACAGAGACGGTTTCACGTGAAACCTCAGGGCTGGTCAACTTTCTGACCAATTCTTCTGTTTTTCGAACCGAGAGCTCCTGTTTGATGATCTTGTGAGATAGTTCCACCTGCATGGCCTCGTTAGCCAGACCCAGGATTGTTCTGGCATGCCCCATCGAGAGCACCCCACCCGCCACCTGAGCCTGAATAACGACAGGTAGATTAAGAAGCCTCAGTGAATTGGTAATAGTAGAGCGGTTCTTGCCCACCTTTTGGGCCAACTCCTCCTGGGTAAGGGTAAATTCATTGATCAGTTGTTGGTAGGCCTTCGCCTCATCAATAGGGTTCAATTCCTCTCGCTGGATGTTTTCAATCAGGGCGATCTCTAAGGCCTCTCCGTCCGAGACATCTTTGATCACCGCCGGAAGTTTTTCTAATCCAATCTCCTGGGCAGCCCGCAACCGTCTTTCACCAGCAATTAACTCATATCCCTCCCCCTTAGGACGAACCACCACCGGCTGGATAACCCCCTTCTCCCTCATTGAGGCAGCTAATTCCCTCAACTTGTCCAAATCAAACTCATGTCTGGGTTGATACGGATTGGGAGTTATCGCCGCTACCAGGATATCTCTGATCAGCCCACTTTCTCTTGGAGGCGCCGCCTCTCCTTCACTTTTCTCAGGAAGGGACTCCGTCGCCATCGGACTTTCTTTGGGATAAACACCCGTCTCCGCCTCCCTTTCCTCTAAAGGAGACTCAGCCTTCACCTCACCTCTCCAAACGAAATCTTCCATTACCTTTTCGCCCCCCTTTCATAAGTTTATGGGTAACCGGTGTCTGGTAGTTTGGCCAACATCAGACTACCCAACACCCGACTACCCCTTACCAGTTATGTATCTACTCAAAATCAAGTTAAAAAAGTAAGCTCATTACAGATTATAGTGCTATGGGTTAAGTTTCATCTCCTTTTGTCCTGACAGCGTCGGCATAAGAGCTTCCCCCCCTTGATGGGAGGGGTTAGGGGAGGGTGAAATAACAAAATCTGCTATATAATTACCTATAGGTTCTTGTCTCCTGAACTTAAACCCTTCCAACTGTTTTGATCTCAATTGTCTCCATAGTAACATCTCTGCACTGGTAGCTCTTTTTCTAAGGTTTTTAGCAAGAGTAATAATATTGCCCACCCATTTCACCCTCACCCTATCCCTCTCCCATCAAGGGTGAGGGAATTTTGCTTTGTCTCCCAACTAACTGCTTAACTTAGTTTTGAGTAGTTACCCAGTTATTGGCCTCTTGTGAGAGATACCCGGTCGGCGGGGGTACCTGGTGGGGGTCTCCCCTACCTTTTCGATAAGCACCAGGTGCCTTTTTTGGTGAATAACCGGCAGAGTGATCTCCCTTATCTCTTCCAGTTTCCCGCCTAAAAGGCCTATGGCCCCTCTGGCCGCTTCGACTTCTGGTGTCACTTCTCTTCCCTTCATGGCCAGAAACCTCCCCCCTATTTGCAAAAAGGGGAAGGCCAGTTCCACCAGAACATTTAAGTGGCTAACCGCTCTGGAGAGAACAAGTTCATACCTGGCCCGCTGGGTTTTATCCCGGCCGTATTCTTCCGCCCGTCCCCATAATATCTTCACCTCAGGAAGTTCCAGCACACCCTGGAGATGTTCCAGAAACTCAATCCGCTTTCGCTTGGAATCCAAAAGAGTCAAATCTATCCGAGGTTGGTAAATAGCTAAGGGGATCCCTGGAAATCCTGCCCCCGTCCCCAGATCAAGGACTTTAAGCCCGGGGTGCAAAGAGACTGCCTTCAAGCAGGTCAGTGAGTCAATAAAGTGCTTAAGGACGACCTCCTCCGGTCTCTCGATGCGAGTTAGATTAATCCGCTTATTCCAACTATTTATCTCTTCCAGATAGAGGATAAACTGACCCACCTGATAATCGCTTAAGGCGCAATCCAATAAGGCGGCCGCTTCTTTTAACAGTCGAGTTGTCTTACTTATCAACGGAGAATACTCCCTTTATACCACAGGCGGCCGGTGAAGTCAAGCATAAAAACGGGTTAAGTAGTTAAAAACTTAGGGAAGATGCGCTTCTATCAGCCTCTCCAGTCTATTCCGGTAAATGAGATCGAAGAGATAACCCTTCTCCGGAAAGAGGGTCACGGTCCATTTACGGCATCCTTCGATTAGTCTCTCTGCTTCAGGGCGGCTTAGGCTGCCTGACTTGATAGTCGCCCCGGCCAGATCGACCATTATCCGTAATCTTCGAACCCGCTTATCCTCTTCCAGGATTTCTTCGGCCAGGTTCATTTCTTCCTCCTTTCCCCTCACGCCGCCTATCGCCGGCTGACCTCGGTGAATCTTTGGCATCGGCTCGCTCATAATAGCCCATGTAATCGTTCACCACAGAGACACTGAGACACGGAGAATGATTTTAGATTTTTCTCAATGTCTCTGTGTCTCCGTGGTGAGGTGAACGGTTACAGCTCATCTTATCTTATCCTACCAGAGATCCCTGCCTCGACTTTTCCCCGGCGAAGGCGTTCCAGATAGACCAGCAGGACCGAGATATCGGCTGAACGCAGACCCGGGATGCGGACGGCCTGCCCCAGGGAGATAGGTCTTATTCGGCTCATCTTTTCTCTGCCTTCATAAGAAAGCCCCCCTATCTGATCATAGTCAAGATCAGGCGGAATCAGCCTACCTTCCAATTTTTTAAATCTCTCCACCTGAACCATCTGGCGGTTGATGTAACCTTCATACTTGATCCTGGTCTCCACCTCGGTCCAAACCCGAGCTGAAAGATGCCGACCATTTTGACCGATCTTATCCAGATCCTGATAGGCTACCTCCGGTCGCCGAAGGAGTTGAAGGAGGTTAATAGGCTCCTTCAACTCTACCCCCAGAGGCCTTACTTCTCCAGGGTTAACCCGCGTACCGTTAAGCCTGATTATTTCCTCTTTCACCTGAGCCTCTTTTTCCTGAAGGCCGTGATAGCTTTCCTCTGAAATCAGCCCAAATCTGTAGCCGTAGGGCATCAATCGGGTATCGGCATTGTCCTGGCGAAGCAGAAGTCGGTATTCGGCCCGGGAGGTGAACATGCGGTAGGGTTCGCTCACCCCTCGGGTAACCAGGTCGTCGATAAGGACACCGATATAGGCCTCGGATCTATCCAGAATAAAAGGCACCTGGCCCCTCAGTTTTAAAACGGCATTGATGCCGGCCATAATTCCCTGGGCGCCTGCCTCCTCATAGCCGGAGGTCCCATTTATCTGCCCGGCAAAATAAAGGTTCTCGATTAATTTTGTCTCCAGGGTGGGCTTGATCTGGGTAGGTGGGGCAAAGTCATATTCGATGGCATAACCCGGCCTAATCATTCTGGCCTCCTCTAAGCCAGGGATGGTCTTAAGAAACCTGATCTGCACATCTTCCGGCAGGCTGGTGGCCAGGCCATTGGCATAGACCTCGGTGGTCTCCCTCCCTTCCGGTTCCAGATAGATCTGATGTCTCTCCTTTTCCGCGAACCGCACTACCTTATCTTCTATGGAAGGACAGTATCGTGGTCCCACTCCCTTGATTCGGCCGGCATAAAGAGGCGAACGATCCAGGTTTTCTCGAATAAGCTGATGGGTCTTGGGGTTGGTATAGGTAATAAAACAGGACACCTGCACCTGGGTGATCCGCCCGGTCTTATGGGAAAAGGGCACCGGCGGATCATCCCCTGGTTGGGCCTGGAGCTTAGAGTAATCGATGGTGGTACCATCAATTCTGGGGGGGGTGCCTGTCTTGAGTCGCCCGATTTCAAATCCCAGCTCCTTCAAATTATCAGAGAGACCCACCGCTGGCAACTCCCCCCCTCGTCCGCCAGGGAAAGATATCTCTCCGATATGGATCAAACCGTTGAGGAAGGTCCCGGTAGTCAGGATAACGGCCTTAGCCTTATACCGCAGGCCGGTCTGAGAGACTGCCCCCACTACCTGCCCCTTATCCGTTAAGATCCTGGTAGTCATAGCCTGGACCACATCCAGCCCCGCCTGCCCCTCCAGAACCTGCCTCATAGCGAACTGATACCTTTTTTTGTCTGCCTGGGCCCGGGGCGAGTGGACCGCCGGTCCCTTTTTGGTATTAAGCATCCGGAACTGTATCCCGGTCCGATCGATATTCCGCCCCATCTCACCACCCAGGGCATCGATCTCCTTGACTAATTGCCCCTTGGCCAGGCCACCAATGGCTGGATTACAGGACATCTGGGCAATGGTATCCAAATTCAGGGTGAGAAGCAGGGTGGCTGCCCCCATGCGGGCCGAGGCCAGGGCCGCCTCACAACCGGCATGCCCAGCCCCAACTACGATTAAGTCATATTCCTTAAAGTAATACATTAAGTCTCTCCAAATAGCGGCCATTGACCGCTGGTGGCCATTGGCCCGCGTCGTAAGTGTTTGCCAGACAAGGCCCTCCCTCTTCATGTTTCACGTGAAACATGAAGTCCCCCTGTAATCGTTCACCACAGAGACACTGAGACACGGAGAATGATTTTAGAAAAAAGCACTTACAGGGCAAACAATTGGGTCAGCAATATGAAGTTTATAGGCATTTAGGCTCTGGCTTATTAGAGTCAGCCTACGAAGAATGCCTTTGTCATGAACTCTATTTGCGTGGTCTAAATTTTGAACGACAAAGACCTCATTAAGAGACTTGTCCTTTAGATTTTTCTCAGTGTCTCTGTGTCTCCGTGGTGAGGTGAACGGTTACGTCCCCCTTAATGTTCCCCGTGAAACCCTAAGGGAGGCAGGCTTAGCCTAGACGAGTTATTTACCGATACAGAAGTTGGCGAAGATACGATCCAGGATATCTTCGGTAACCGTTTCTCCTGAGATAAGCGCGACCTGGTCGGCAGCCTCCCTGAGGTCAAGGGCAATAAGTTCTGGCGATCCCCTGTCGGCCACTGTCCTGGAGGCTTCCTTCAAGCTCCTGGCCGCCGAGGCCAGGGCCTGTTGGTGGCGAAGATTACTGACCATCAGCCCCTCGCCGACCACTATTTCACCGCCCAGGACGGTCCGGGCCACAGCCTCCCTTAGATCATCCAGGCCGGTCCGGTGGATAGCCGAGATATGGGTTGATCTATGGTTAGGCAGTAATTTCTCTAACTCCTCAACCTCGATCAGGCGGGGGCAGTCACTTTTATTTAAAACGACGATTCCCTTTCGCCCTTTAACCTGGGAGATGATCTCTTTATCCTCGAGGGTAAGTCGAGTGGAGGCGTCCAGGACAAGGAGGATTAGATCGGCCTGCTGGAGGGATCTTTTGGTTCTCCGCAGTCCCTCTTCTTCCACCATATCTCCGACGGGGCGCAATCCAGCGGTGTCAATGATCCTTAAGGGGATACCCTTAAGATTTATTATCTCTTCAATGGTATCCCGGGTGGTACCAGGGATGGGGGTAACTATGGCCCGGTCTTCCCCCAGGAGGGCGTTTAGGAGGCTTGATTTTCCGACATTAGGCCGGCCGACAATAACCGTGGCCAATCCTTCTCGAATAATCCGGCCGCCTTTGGCTGTTTCCACCAGCTTAATCAACCGTTTTTGGGCCGTCATTATCCTTTCGGAAAGTTCTGATTCCTTCAGAAAGTCGAGGTCTTCCTCAGGAAAGTCTATGGAGGCCTCCACCTCAGCCAGGAGGCTGATTAATTCCTCCCTAATAGATGAGACTTCCCGGAAAAGATCGCCTTCCAGGTGGTGAAGGGCGATCTTGGCGCCGGCCTCGGTCTGGGCCCGAATAAGATCAATGACGGCCTCCGCCTGGCTCAGGTCTATGCGGCCATTTAAAAAGGCACGCCGGGTGAACTCCCCTGGTTCAGCCAAGCGTGCCCCCAATCTTAAGGTTAATTCCAGGATCGATCTTAAGGGAATAATCCCTCCATGTCCGTTGATTTCCACCACGTCTTCTCGGGTATAGGTTTGTGGCGCCCGCATCACCGTGAGAAGAACCTCATCCAGGCTTTTTTTGTTTAAGGGATCTATGATTCGGCCGTAGTGAATGGTGTGAGAGGGGAAACGAGAAACCCTTTCTGGGCCGTGGAATATCTCTTCGGCGATAGCAATGGCCTGGGGACCGCTTAAACGAACGATGCCGATGCCTCCCTCCCCTAAGGCCGTAGAGATAGCTACAATGGTATCATCAAACATTAGGCCGCTGATCCCTCTCTTTGGGGAGTGATGACAATCTTGCGGTATTTTCCTTCGCCCATACTCCGGGTGGTTACCTGGCCATAATCCTGGATGGCCAGGTGGATAATGTGTCTTTCATGAGGATTCATTGGTTCCAGGGTAACTCCCCGCCCACTTTTGATCACCCGATCGGCTAAACGGTGAGCCAGATCAGTGAGGGTCCTTTCTCGGCGTTCCCGGTAACCCTCTACATCCAACATAATCCTGGCTCGAGGTCCTTCTTTCTTTTCTTTATTGATAATAAGATTAACCAGATACTGAAGAGAGTTAAGGGTTTGGCCTCTTTTCCCAATTAAGACTCCACTTTTGTCTCCCTTGATATTCAGGACGATTTTTTCTCCCACTTCTTTTGTCTCCACCTTGGCTTCTATGCCCATCAGATCGAGGATGCGCTGAGTAACCTCTTGAGATAATTCTTCGCCATAGTCTTCTACACTCACCTTTACCTTGGCTTTTTTGGAGCCGACCAGCCCAAAGAGTCCTTTGCTTCCCTCGTCCAGGATTTCAATTCTGGCCTTATCCCTGGATATCTCCAATCTGGCCAGGGCCTTTTCCACGGCCTCCTCCGGTGTATTTCCTTCTTGTTCTAAAACCCGTTTCATAGCTATTTCACCTCCCTTTTCAATCTTGGATGGCGGATTTTCTACCAGCCGAAATCCGCCCTTGTGTCTTAGTTCTTACCCACACTTCGGTTGATCAAATACTGTTGCCCAATAGTAAGGATGTTTTGAACCAGCCAATAGAGAACCAGTCCCGAGGGAAAAGAGAGAAACATAAAGGTGAAGATAATCGGCATAAACATCATCATCCGGGCCTGAGTCGGATCGCCGGCCGGGGTCATTCGCTGCTGAATGAGCATAGAGATGCCCATCAGGATAGGGAGGACATAGTAAGGATCCTTGGCCGATAGATCCCTTACCCAGAGAATAAATTCTGCCCCCCGAAGTTCTATGGCCTTGGAGAGGGTGGAATATAGGGCAATAAAGATGGGCATCTGAAGCAAGAGGGGTAGACAACCTCCGATGGGGTTGACCTTGTGCCTCTTGTAAAGGGCCATCATCTCTATATTTAACGCCTCTCTATTCTTTTTGTGCTTCTCTTTTAATTGGTTTAATTGGGGCTGGAGTTCCTGCATGGCCTTCATCGACTTAAAGCTTCGCTGGTTTAAGGGATACAGGATAATTTTTATGGCTACGGTGAGAAGAATAATCGCTATGCCATAATTGCCACTGATCTGATGGAAGAAATTTAATATCTTCAACATTAAAAGGGCCAACGACCACAGATCAAGCAGCTCTCCGGTGCCTTCGGCCAGCGAGATCAGGCGGTCATGTTCCCTTGGTCCCCCATAGATCCTGAATTTAAAAGATTGCTTCCCCTGGGGGGGGATGAGTATGGGGGGGATAGTGGTCATCATGCTGAAATTCCCCTCCCGGTCAAGCTTGAAGGTGGCTTCAGCCCCTGGCCCCGGAGACTCGGGTATAATAACCGTCAAAAAATATCGGCTTCCCTGGGTAATCCAACTCACCGGAACCTTGATATCCTTTACCTCATCTTGGTGGGGCATGGGTTCCAATAGGCCGATCGCCGTTAAAATCCCTTCTAAGAAACCTCCTCCGCCATAATCAACCTTGACCATTTTCCCCCCAGAATAATAGGCCTGGTTGAGTCCTCCCCAACTATGTCCTTCTTTCTCCCGGGTCGGAATATAGACTCTGCCTCCCTCTAAACTGAGTCCAGCTATCTTTACTTCTTTAAGAGAACGGTTAGTGGCTTCCAATTCTAAATCAACTACGTAAGTGCCGGGTTTAAAGGAAAGCCTCTTGGAAAATCTCACGCCTGGAAACTCATCCAGTTGATAGATGAACTCCCTCACTTGGTGGTCATGGAGATAGAATTCATTTGGAATGAGTTCTCTGCCACCCAGTCTTACCCCTAAAGGGAAATCCTCCTCCGGATAAGGAGGGACAAGATCAACTAATTTATCGCCCTCTTCTTGGTATTGATTAGGTTGCCAACTCTTCACTTCGCCTCTGGGGGTTAGTTCGATAGAGAGCAGGTCAGTCTGGATAAATCTAGCCTTTTCCGGTATCTCAATCTCCTTTTCTAAGACCTTCGAAGTGGGTGGAGCCGGTGGAGTCGGGGAAGCAGCCGGTGTGGGGGCCATCTCTTCAGAGGTGGCTTCCACGCCTGTTTTTCCTGTTTCTTGTTGGGGTGGTGGAGAAAAATAGTAGTTGAAAAAAAAGAGAATCACGGCTGAAATAAATATAGCTAAAATTAGTCTCTTTTCCATAGTTTTGTTCCTTCTTGTCCTGGGCGTGGCGACCTGGGCCAACCCATAAGGCGGCATGACCGTAACCAAACCATCCTCGATGCTCGATGCTCGATCCTCGATGCTCGATACTCGAGGCTGGATACGGGATCCTTTACCAGCATCCAGTATCCAGCATATCCAGCCTCGGGCATCGAACCTCCAGCATCGGGCATCGAGGATCGAACCTCCAGCATCGGGCATCGAGGATCGAGCATCGGGCATCGAACCTCCAGCATCGAGCATCGAGGATCGAGCATCGGGCATCGAACCTCCAGCCTCGGGCATCCAGCATCGAGCATCGAGCCTCTTTAAGCTGGATCATACCCGCTGGACCCAAGAGGATGGCATCTGGCCAACCGTTTTAATGTTTGCCAGGCTCCCTTGATTAAACCGTATTTTTGGATAGACTGGTAGGCGTAGGTAGAACACGTGGGGATAAACCTACAGTTAGCTAAAAAGAGAGGTGAGATACATACCTGATATATCATGATCAACTTAAGGATTATAACCTTGATCATTTCCCATCATTACCTTGGCTCGTTGGCATAAGGCCAAAAAATATCTTTGGGTACCTTCAAAATCCAGTTCAATAATCCCTGGTCTGGCGATAACTACCAGTTCGAGGCCAGATTTAAATTTATATTTATTGGTTCGGTATATCTCACGCAGCCTACGCCTTACCTTGTTTCTGACTACGGCCTTGCCTATTTTTTTACTCACCACAAAACCTATCCTTCTTCCCTCTCCCTTCCTCAAGACATAGATAATCAGGAATTGATTGGCAAAGGATCTCCCTTTAGTAAAAACACATTTAAAGTCAGCCGAAGTCTGGAACCTTTCTTCTTTTCTGAACCTAAAGGATCTCATTCAGACAGCCAGCCTTTTTCTACCTTTGGCCCGACGCCGGGCAATAACCTTCCTTCCGGCTTTGGTACTCATTCTATACCTGAAACCATGGGTTTTAGCCCGCTTTCTATTGTTAGGTTGGAATGTCCGTTTCAAGTTATCTTAACCTCCTTAATCAAGAAAGCCGCCTCTCAGCTTAAAGGCGGATTAGCCAAATTCAATGAAAGACTAAATACCAGTAGATAGTATACCCTAATCTGATTTTAATGTCAAGTGTTATTTACTCAGGTCACCGATAAAGAAGGCGAGGAACATATACCAGGCCGAATTCTCTGGCCTGGCGCCCTAATGGTTAATTGTCTATGATCGTATCCCCCATTACTCTTCTCGTTGTGTAGCTTTCGAATAGACCATAGCCGTGGTTCGGTAAAGCATGTGGGCCAGCTTGGAATAAGGGGCGTAAAAGAAGAGGAAGAATACGGAGACTAAGTGGATGAAATAGATGGGGTAGGCTAAGATGGCCAGGCCGGCCAGCCGCGTTAGTTCAGCTAAGATTCCTGAAACGGCCACCACACTCACCACGCCGATGAATAACCAGTCAAAATAAGTCCCAGGCCCGGCCTTATCCTTGTTATTAAGCCTGTTGACCATGACCAGAACAATGCCCATAATAAGTGTGAGGGCGCTTATATTGCCGATTATTTTCAAGGGACTTATTAGGGAATAAGGTGAGGGTTTCCCTAATATGTACAAATAGAAGAGAGCTAAGGCGGTGGTAATGGCCAGACCTATGAAAGAGTAGAATACTAAGAGGTGGGCCGTGGACCTGGATTGGTTCACCTCACATTTCTTAAATCTGCGGTGGGTTAGTATTTCAGTTACGGCTGAAATAAGACTGGCGAAAAGACTTGTCGGGGGATTTGGTTGTTTAGAATTAGCTATCATATCTCTCCAGAACCTTGAAATTCCGATCAGGAAGGCCAGGGCAGCAAAGGCCGCGGTAGGCATAAAAATAGCATCAATGTACTTAACCTGGACAAGGTTGGAGAAGACTATCTCCCCTTCAACTAAATTCATATTCCCAGGCAGGGAGAGGACAGCCAGAAAGAGGATGACCGGCCCGACGATAAGAAGCGGCAGATATTTTATTTGGCCTACGGCCTTTCCCAGAAATCCAGGAAAGGCGTAGTGGGCGATAGCTGATTTTCTTATGGCCCCGATGATCTCGCCTGGCTTGGCCCCTCGGGGACAGTAGGCCGTGCAATCGCTGCACTGATGGCAAAGCCATATATCCGGATCGCTTACCAGCTTATCTTTCATTCCCCACTGGGCCCGGATCATTTCTTTCCGGGGAAAAGGGCTGTCATCAGGAGCTAAATTACATACTACCGAACACGTGGCGCATTGGTAGCATTTTTTTAAGGACTCCCCTCCAGAATTAATTACCTCTTTAATGAAACCTAAATCCGGTTTTACATCTATCATCTCTTTATACCTCCTGAGTATTTATTTCCTGCTTCTGCCTTCCAACATCTATGGAAGATACTCCAGGTCGTTTAAGTCCTTATGTCTGCCACAGGCTTTCTTGTTCACCTTGAGATATGGTAAGCTAATGAAATTAACTTCCACCCCATCCACTACGTCAACTGTCCGTTCCGCATAGCATGTCTCAAATGTCACCCCTGAAATGGTGGTCAGGAGTTCTATTCTCACGGGAGGCACACCCATTCGGATGATTTTTTCGTCTTGCAAAAACAAGTCGGTGGTTAACTCCGGGACATCAAATCCAAATTTCTTTAATACGGCCGTTATCTTTTCCGCATTTTGCGGATGGATGGCCACCCAGATATCTATGTCAGCCGTAGCCCGGGGGTAACCATAATAACCGACCGCATACCCTCCAATAACTAAGTACTTAACTTGATGTAAATTGAGCAACTTCAAAAACTCTTTGAAATCGGGTGGAAGATGGGTCGTAGCCATAGATAATTTGTCGCATCAGTTCCAAGGCCTGCAAACGCTTCTGAGGGGTTTTAGAAAGCCAATAGGCCTTTTCGTCTGATTCATCCCAAAGTGAAGCCACGGAAAAGGCTGTTTTATCCATTCTGTCGAGGGAATTTATGGTCTTCATAAGGCAAAAACCCCTTCTGTGCCTAAAACTCCTTATAAGGATTAGGCCCTATCTCGTCTATTTTCGCCGCAAAGTCATCGATTATCCCCGGCAACCGGTCAAACTCATTTATGGAAAGCTCCAGGCTCCGAATCCTTTCAGCTTCCAGGACAAGTCTATTCAGTGTCTCCTGGACTTTGGGGATGCGGTAGTTGGCCAATTCACTCCCCTTGACAAAATGGCACTGGTAATCATCGCCGTGTTTGCATCCTAAGAGAAGTATTCCATCAAAGCCTGCTGACAGGGCATCGGCAATCCAAACCAGATTGATTGAACCCAGGCATCTCAAGGGGATGACTCTCAGGTAGGGGCTGTAACTAAGCCGGTTGATCCCGGCCATATCCAGGGCAGGATAGGCATCATTCTCACAGGCCAGGCAGAGTATACGGGGCTTTTCCTCGTCTTCTTCAGGCACTTCAATGGCCTTGATCATGGAAGCGATTATATCAATGGAGTAATTCTTGAAGTTGATTATTCTCTCTGGACAGGCGCCCAGACAAGTGGCGCACCTTCGACAGCGGGTCAGGCTGGGGATGGGGTTGAACTTTTCGTCTTCATTAATGGCCCCAAAAGGACACTCGACCGTGCATCGCTTACACTGGGTGCATCGCTGCATAAAGAAATCCGGATAAGAGGTGTCGCCTACCCTCGGATGCACGGCTTTGCCTTGAGCGGTAAGTTCCACGCATTGAATGGCCTTCAGGGCTGCGCCCGCGGCATCTTCCAGGCTGGCGGCCGTATCCATAGGGGCCCTGACACAGCCGGCGGCATAAATACCGGTCCGCCTGGTTTCGTAAGGGAAGCAAATAAAGTGAGAGTCAGGAAAGCCGTACTTCAAGGCCGGAAGCTCGGGTCCCTGCCGGTAATCAAGGTTCAGGGTGTTTGACCAGATGATAGTATCCGGCGGCGCGCCCTCCTCTTCTTCTTCTTTCTTAGCAGGCTCCGCCGGCTTTTCAATCTCTTCGGATTCCAGAGAGGTAGACGGAACTATGCCTGTGGCCAGGACAACCATATCCACCTCAATCCTGACATCTTCACCCAAAAGGGTATTAGTTACCTCCACGGCTAAATTCCCTCCTCCGGCTTCCTTTATGTCCGCGATTTCTCCTTTGGTAAGGAATATCCCCTCGTCCTCCTGCACCTTCGCATAGAAATTCTCATAGTGCCCGGGTGTGCGCATATCCTTATAAAATATATAGACCAATGCCTCTGGATTTTGCTCCCGGATATAGGTGGCCTGCTTGAGCGAGGTAAGACAGCAGACCGATGAACAATAAGGCAGGTGGTTCTTATCCCGTGAACCGGCGCACTGGATAAAGGCAATGCTTTGGGGCTGTTGGCCATCAGAAGGCCGTTTTATCCCCCCATTTGAGGCCATCTCTTCCAGCATCACATTGGTGATGACATTGGGATATTTGCCAAAGCCAAGGTGGTCCAGCTTAGAGGCATCGTAGGGCTGCCAACCGGTAGCCAACACAATGCTGCCTACTCTGAAGTCGGTCGTATTGCCCTTCTGTTCCAGGGTGACATCAAACACCCCCGGCCCCCCTGCGATCTTCTTCACTTCAGCCGAGGTGTAGATCGTGATATTCGAGGTGGTCTTAACTTCTTCAATTCTGTCTTTAATATCGGATTGTTCCAAATCCTGATATGGGGCGCCTTGGGGGAGTTCCCGGTGTAGTTTATTAGCGAATCCACCCAACTCCGGCCTTTTTTCTACCAGGATGACTTCAGACCCGGCCCTGGCCGCCTCAATGGCCGCCGTTACACCGGTTATCCCGCCGCCAACCACCAGAATGGTTTTAGATATCCCCTCAGCTAAGTAAGGTTCCGGTATCTCTGACTTCCTGGCTTTAACCAGCCCCATCCTCAGATAGTCTTCGGCCAGCATTTGAGTGTCTTCATCCTTGGGCGGGTGACTCCAGATAACCTGCTCCCGCAGGTTAACCCTTTCCATAATCGAATAAGAGGGATCAAAAACAAAGGTCTCGCTATGTACCCGAGGGGAACAGGCCGCAATGACGATTGTATTTACACCTGCCGCCTCCATATCATTTTTGATAAGCCCCACCCCTTCTTCACTGCACAAAAAGGGATGCGTCTTACAAACCGGCGCCTTGTATTCCGAGGTAGCTACCTTGGACAACTTCTCCATGTCCAGGGCTTCACCGAGTCCACAGCCTGTGCAAATATAAGCACCTATTTTTTTATCCATTTACTAACTCCTTTCGAGGCATTTGACACCCTGGATAGCCCTAAGCGCCGCTCCGGTGGCGTCACGGTTGGCGGCGGCCACATCCGACGGCCGTTTAGCCACCCCAGCCGCATAAATTCCTTTACCGGAAACGACAAAGCCATTTTCGTCACAAGTAACAGGGAGGTTCGGTCCCACTGGGGTGGGAACCATACCGGTGGCCAGAACAACCAGATCAGCCGTTACCCGGCTTTTCGTTCCCGGCAGTATATCTTCCGCCTCAACCGTAACGTGTCCTGTGGCCGGATCTTCAGTAACCTTAGCCACCTTTCCTTTTACCAGCGAGACATTTTCGTCTGCTTGAACCTTGGCATAGAAGTCTTCATACTTGCCCTGGGCGCGAATATCTATGTAAAATATATGAACCTTCGCCGCAGGATTTTGCTCTCTAACATAGGTGGCCTGTTTCAAGGAAGCTAAGCAGCATACAGCCGAACAGTAGGGCAAATGGTTTTCGTCACGGGAGCCGGCACACTGCACAAAGACCACGCTTTGAGGTTCTTGGCCATCAGACGGACGGACGATCTTGCCCTTAGTCGGTCCGTTAGGTGCGGCCAGCCGTTCCATCATCACATTGGTGATCACATTTTTACAGATCCCAAATCCAAGATTGTCAATCTTAGCTGCATCATAAGGCTGCCAGCCGATGGCCATGACAATCGAGCCAACTTTTAGATGGACACTTCCGGCCGGCATATCTAAATCAATCGCCCCGTATTTACAAGTATCCACACACGCTCCACACTTGATACAGGCCTGCTCATCAATGACATACCTCATCGGATAGGACATTTCATGGGGAAGATAAATAGCCTTAGTGTTATCTAGACCATAATTAAATTCATTCGATCTTTCCGCCGGACAGGTTCTTACACATTCCCCGCAGGCGGTGCATTTTTGGTTAACATAGCGAGGATTCAGCTTGACCGTAACCTCAAAATCACCTTCCTGGCCAGAGATATTTTCTATTTCTGCCATGGTGAAATGCTTGACCTTTGGGTTTGGTCTGAGGCGTTTCAAGTTTATCTCCAGCCCGCAATAGGGGGGACAGAGCTTGGGAAAGTATTTATTCATCTGGGCTATCCTCCCACCCAGATAAGGATTCTTCTCGACCAGGTAGACATCATAGCCCACCTCAGCCGCCTCAATAGCCGTGGTTATTCCGCTGATGCCTCCTCCCACCACTAAAATGCTTTTATCCTTTTCTGGCATAATATTCCTCCTAAAAAATAACTTTTATCCTCCCCTGACCTGCACCGCAGGATATTGAGGCACAGCAAGGTATGGCTCTGGCCAATGTTGGCTATGTTCCTCTAAAAAGTGGTCGTCTTGCTCAGAAACATCGGCAGAGATATAAGCCTCGTTAGTGACGTGTTTGGTAAGGCGATAACGCTTTACCCAGATATGACTACGGATAAAACGGATACTGGTCGGTTTAGACATATCTATCTCCTTAGCCATATCTGGGCACCCAAACGGCCAACTCCCTCGTAAAAGAACTCCAGACGCCCCTTTGAGGCGTCTGGAGTTATCGAGATCAAGCCAGCTCAAATCAGTCTGAAATCAACTGCTTGTATTCCTTCTTAAGCACGCTCCACTTTTTGGTCTCCGGGTCGTATTTGGAGTTGACAAAGCACTTCCAGTTCTCCTCATCGACCAGGTCAAAATCGGCCCGGTAATAGAATCCGGGATATCTGGACTCTTCTCTGAAGAGGATATGTCTGAGGTGAGACTCAACGGTCCAGATACGGTGATAGTTCTCCCAGGCCCTCATCAGCTCGTGGAGGTCACCGGCCGCCATCTTTTCCGAGTCTTCTCTGGCCATCTCGAGAAGATTCATGGCCGTTTCCAGCATAGTTTTATTGGTGACATATTGAGTAGCGCATCCGCCGCCATATTCGTCGGTGATCTTTACCAGCCTTAACAATAAGGCCTTCGGCTTGATATAATTAGGATTGACGTCTGCCGCGGTGCTGTAGTCTTTAAATTCATGGTAACGCTTAACCGGGGCATAGATTTCATCTGCCAGCTTCTGGGCACTATCCTTCAGGGTAGGCGTAAAACCGGCATTGTCCCGGACGTATCTGGCCATAGCCTTGGCGGCAATTCTTCCTTCCGCATGTGAACCGGAGGAGAACTTGTGACCTGAGGCGCCCACTCCATCACCGGCGGTGAAGAGTCCGTTGACCGTAGTCATTCGGTTATATCCCCAATCCCATTCTTTGGGGGCGATATCCGACGGACCGCTTACCCAGATGCCGCAGCAGCCTGAGTGTGAACCTAAGAGATAAGGTTCGGTGGGGACAAGCTCGGATTTCGTGTCCTCGGGGGCGATATTCATACCTGCCCACAGCCCGGCCTGACCAATAGTCATATCAAGGAAGTCTTCCCATGCCTCGGCCTCAAGATGCTTTATCTCCTTCTTGTCCTTACCCTTGGAGAGTTCGGCCAGAGCCGTAGGGGTATCCATGTAAATAGGGCCGCGGCCTTCTTTTATCTCGTGAAGCATCAGATGGTTCCTCAAGCAAGAGGGAACCACTTTTGAGGCGCCGTAAGGCAAATATTGCTGGAGCATTTCTTTGTTTTTGACCATGTAATCTTCGCCCAGGGCATTGATGGCCTTGGATTTGAACAGCAGGAACCAGGCGCCGACCGGTCCGTATCCATCCTTAAACCTGCTCGGGACGAAGCGGTTTTCCATCATAGTCATTTCAGCGCCTACCTGCATGCACATAGTGTAGGTGGAACCGGCATTCCAGACCGGATACCAGGCCCGGCCCATCCCCTCGCCTGTGGAACGGGGCCGGTAGACATTCACCGCGCCGCCGCAAGCCACCAGCATGGTCTTGCACTTGATGACATAAACCTTATTTTCCCGGGTGCTGAATCCAACCGCGCCAGCGATGGTATTGGGCTTGTTGGCATCCAGGAGGAGCTTGACAATAAAGACCCTCTCTAAGATATTGTCCATACCCAGGGCGGCTTTGGCGGCTTCAGCCACGATCGTCTTGTAGGATTCTCCATTAATCATTATCTGCCACTTGCCGCTTCTGACCGGCTTGCCGCCTTCAGCTAAAGGTGTGACACCTTTGGCCCCATCCACGGCATGACCGTCTTCAGTCTTCCAAATAGGAAGTCCCCACTTTTCAAAGAGATGGACTGAATCGTCCACGTGCCTGCCCACATCATAGATCAGGTCTTCCCGGACGATCCCCATCAGATCGTTTCTTACCATTCTGACATAATCATCTGGGGTATTTTCACCCAGATAGGTATTGATGGCCGAAAGACCCTGGGCTACAGCGCCGCTTCTCTCCATGGCGGCCTTGTCCACCAGGAGAACTTTGGCGTCAGGGGCCCACTTCTTTATTTCGTAAGCTGCTCCACAGCAAGCCATCCCCCCACCGACAATTAAAATATCGGTTTCCAGCTCTACTATTTCCGGGTTCAGAGTAGCGGGAAGCTCACCTAACGGTTGATTTGGTAATGCCATATTATTTCCTCCTCGTTAAAAAAAGATTTTTGGCTGAAGCGATCAAACCGGTTTGATCGCTTTAATTCAGAAGACAAAACCCCGCCAAGTCAGGCCTTGCCCTGCCAATAGGGATTTGATTAATCAAATCCCTCCATTAGAAAGTGGAGAGGGTCTTACCCGCCTCTTCCTCAGTAAAGAGGGCCTGGCTTTCCAGGTCTTTTCCCCTGGCCGCCTGTCTTCCATCAATGGAACCTTCAGGGGTGGTTCTGATCGGGAATTTGAATCGTTTCAGGGTCCCGTTTCTGAATTTAATCGTCCACATAACTGAATCGGTGCTTCTCAGCGGGATAACACTGCCGCCTAAAGGCACGAAGTCGGAATAGGCCCTTACCTCTATAGCCTGCTGAGGGCATATCTTAACGCAGCTATAGCACTCCCAGCATGCATCCGGTTCCTGGTTGTATGCCTTCATCGCCTCTTTATTCAGCGTCATCAGATCATTAGGACAGATGTACTGACAGGCTGTTTTGTCCTGCCCTTTACAGCCGTCACATTTTTCGTTGATTACAAAACTTGGCATTTAATACCTCCCTTTCTCATTTTTTGGATGGCGGATTTCGGTCCCGCCACCGTTAAACTGTCATTTCGGAATCGGTTCTAATATTCCTGATTCCGCCTTCTACTTGCCCCGGCCCCTCACCTCCTCTCATTTCGGATAGTCGCCGGCGAACTGCCTTCTGTGGACTGTGGACTATAGTTACTCCTTCCTTTCCAAAAACTTTATAATATTGGTCAGGGCATTATTGACAGGGGTTTGAATACCTACTTTTTTACCCCTGGCGGCAATAGCCCCGTTAAGGGCCTCGATTTCCGTTTTTCTGTGATTCATAATATCCTGTAACATGGGGGAGAGATGTTCCGAAGTTCTTTTGCAGATAGAGAAAAGATCCTCATAGGGGTCATCATAGATGAGTTTCTTGCCGTAGGCCTTGGCTACCTCCATACCTTCTTCTATAATAGTGGTTAAAAGGGAAACAGAGGCCATCCGATCCAGGAGTTGACCATTTTTTACCTGAAAGATGGCGGTTAATGAATTTATCCCTGAATAAACAATGGCCTTACTCCAGATATGTCCGATAATATTATCAGAGATTTCAGTCTCAAGCTCTGCTTCTCGAAAAGCTTGAAGTATCTGATGCACCCTTGAGGTCTTTTTTCCGTCAATCTCACCGATAATGGTAGTTCCCCGGGCAGTATACCTTATCCGGGCTGGGCTTAAAAGTGTAGAGCCATTATAGGTGATGCCGCCCAGAATATTTTGAATCGGCACAATGGCACCGGCTTTTTCTAAATTCTCTAATCCGGTCTGCAAGGTCAAAAGAGGCACATCTCCCTTTATCAGGTGAGATATTCCCCGAACCGCCTCCTCTGTATCAAAAGATTTTACACATAAGAGGACAAGATCACAGGCTTGGATCTCCTGGGGGTCTAAAGTGGAATTAACCGGGGTACAGGTTGTTTCTTCTCCCTCGGTGATAGAGATTCCGTGCTTTTTTATGGCTTCAACCAGGTCCTTATCCTTATCCAACATCCACACCTCATGCCCGGCCTTAGCCAGTCTCTCTCCAAAAAGACCACCTATCGCCCCTGAACCTACCACGACAATCTTCATTTTCTGCCCTCCCTTTTTGATTTCGGATGGCGGATTTTTCAGCCTTGTTCATCGCCAATTGGTATCAACTCCGCCCTCATTTGGAACACAGATTACCCCCCTCTTTTTCTGATTGGACAGATGAAAATAATTCCCGAGGATTTATGTAATCGGTGAAATCTATTGCCTTGTCAAGTTAGTATTTGTGGGTAGAGCCTCTTTTCCCCCTCACCCTACCTCTCCCCTCAGGGGAGAGGGTAGGGTGAGGGGGATTGCTTCTACAAGAGACCAACCTATCAAATCAAATCTGACAGGATACTAGCAGCCTGTTGGAGTGGTTAATTCTCCGACAAGATTTGCCCTAAATATAGGGGGTATTCTCCTGCATACTACAACATATAGTGGTCTGGCCGCTTGTGAGATATCCTCTCCGACAGGCTGCTGGGTGCCTCTTTTTATTTGGCTGAGTAGTTACGCCGATTTTTCATTCCGCCATCCGCCATCACTTGGCCGGTTCGACTACCCAGACAGTACAATTCTTTGCCTCCCTGACCACTTTTTGAGAAACACTGCCATAAAGAAACTCTTCGGCTTTAGAAATCCCTCTTCGGCCAATAACCACGGTCCCAAAGTGTTCCCTTTCGAGGTAGTCAAGGATACTTTCAGCCGCTGTATCGTGTCTGCCTTTATCTATTTCAATCCTGATCCTTTCCGGGTTAAAACCGGCCTCAATAAAATCATTCTTTACCTCTATTAATATATCCTTCATCTTTTTTAACTTATCTTCATCAGAAATTCCTCTGAGCTTCTTTTCTTCGTTAGATTTAGCCTTTGGAACCACGTGGAGTAAAAGCAACTCAAACCCTCTGTCTTGGCTCCCCAAGATGTAACGCACATAATTTGAGGCTGCTTTGTAATCTATGGAATCATCTATCGGGATAAGTATCTTGTTCTTTTTCTCTGTAGATTTCATCTATTCTCCGTATCTACTCAAAATCAAGTTAAAAAAGTAAGCTCATTACAGATTATAGTGCTATGGGTTAAGTTTCATCTCCTTTTGTACCGACGACAGCGTTGGCATAAGAGCTTCCCCTCCCTTGATGGGAGGGGTTAGGGGAGGGTGAAATAAACAACCCTCTCTTATTGTTGCTAATACCCCATCTATATTTCTTAATATAAGGTTTTTAGCAAGAGTAATAATATTGCCCGCCAATTTCACCCTCACCCTATCCCT
>JBFMHI010000014.1 GCA_040753085.1 bacterium
GGGTGAAATAGCAAGAGTAATAATATTGCCCGCCAATTTCACCCTCACCCTATCCCTCTCCCATCAAGGGAGAGGGAATTTTGCTTTGTCTCCCAACTAACTGCTTAACTTAGTTTTGAGCAGTTACCATAGCAATCACCAGCATGGCGCGGCTTGCCCGCCCGAAGGGCGGAAAACGCAAGCTCTTCACGCGATCTTCGTCCCATCCCGGTGGATAGATAGTGTTTCTCATTGTTTTCCCTTTCGACGACGTCTGCGCCGGTATGCTAATGAGGTTACCTTCTCGGAATGTAGCTATCGACTTCCGAGCATCTGCCGCAATCTCCTCCCGCCGTATTTCAATCTGACGTTTACGCAAGATTTCTACAAGCATCTCTCGCTGTTCAGGTGGAAGCTGCAAAGCGATTTGGTTAGGCAAAAGTTCCACTTCCCCGTCTTCTTTCTTTTCTTCTTATGTCTGTGTTCCATAATCAAGGTTTGATCCCAACTTACTCCTTGAAGCATTCAATAACATGGTTTTAAAGGCTTCGGCTTTACAGACATTGACTTTCGGGAACTCCGCGGTTTTCAATATCTGAAAATGTTTATCATTCGTGACCATATAATCGACATTGCCGGAAATGGCGGCATCAACAAATTTATTGTCATCTGGATCACTGACGATCAGGTGCCACTGGAAATACGGCGTGACTTGTCTGACATTGGGTAAGAGTAACAGAATGGCCAGGAGATCTTGAACCACCTGCGAATCATAGCGTGCAGTGATCTGCTCTTCATATTCGGTCAGGATCGCGTTACTGATAACCAATTCATACGCTCCCTCAAGTAATTGATTGAACAGGAGACGATACGGAGAATGCGATGGCAATGCCCCCAACAAGACATTCGTATCGATGACCACGGTGAGATTGGTGAGATTATTGTTGCTCATCGTTCACCCATCGCTCCATATCGGCTTCCGTTAACCCCTGTTCTTCCCAAATCTGATCTACTCTGCTGGTCATCCGATGAGCCAAATAGCGGACCAGCAGTTGCTTGATCTCCACTAATTCTTCCTCAGAGAGTTTCACGGAATACAGTTTCAAGATTTCTAATTGTAAATTTGTTAATGGTGTTTGGGGGAATTTCTGTTTCCCTTCAGCACGCCTTCTTATCTTTTGCATATTCTGTTGCATCCCAGACCACCTCCTCTTTCTGCCCGGATGATCGGGTAGGTCAGGGGCCTTTCAGCCCCATTCCCCCCTAAGAACTGTACATGGAAGTTTCCCCCCATACAGCTCAAGCATCTCAAAGGCAGCCCTTGTGGGACCGCCCGACTGTGATCCTCTTCACAGCCTTTGCGATACGCATTTGCAGCCTTCTGACTTCTCGTTGAGCTTCCTTCCACTTAATGGAATTCCACTTCTCCGAGCCATCTATGAGTGCACCCGCCTTTTGAGCCGTCATTTGCTTCCTCTTCTTCAAAGGTTCTACAAATTCTCTCGCAATGAAACACCAGTTAGACGTCTGCACGCTCTTTCACCAGTTGCCGAAAGTGGCGTTGAGCCATATTTCATGCCCTATCTTTTGGCTTTCCCAAAAGCATTCACTTCTTCCAACCTCTCCCTCCCGTCTCTCCATGGGCGGGCCTTGCGGTTTTCGCTTGCCTGGCCTTGCGCCAGGCAAAGGACGGGGTTACTACGTTCCTCACAGTTGATCCTTTGGATGACTTAGGTGCGTCCTCTACGCCGATGGTTCTACAGTTCCGTGCAGGCAGTTAGAAGACCTGCATCCTGACCATAACCACTGACTCAGGGCAATGGCCTTATACCTAATTAATCCTCGTAGGTACGTCACTCTTTGACGACGCTTACAGACATTCAATTAGTTTCACTATATCATCCGTCCCTAGCCCTTAACGGAGGAGGATTCTCCGAGGGGTTCTCCTGTTGCCATTTGAACCCAATTCGGTACGTTGTCCACAGGGCTTCGCACCCCGTCATCAGCGCAACGGTAGCACGCCTGTGTAGGGACCGGCAGGAACATGCCGGGTACTCCAGGTCTTACCTGAGTACACTCAACTGTGCGACATCGTATCGCACCCTAACTCCGATTTATTGAGAAGATACCTCCCGCAGATATTTAGCCGCCTCCTCAGGTGGAGTAGGGTTGATGTAAAAGCCGGAGCCCCATTCGAAACCAGCTACATTGACTAAACGGGGGATGATCTCAATATGCCAGTGATAATCTTCCAGATCATGGGGCAAGGAAAGAGGAGTGGTATGAAGCATATAATTATAAGGTGGTCCATCCAGGACATCTCGCATTCTTATCAATACTCCCCGCAATATTCGAGGCAGAGAACTCATGTCCTCCGAATTAATCTTATCAAAGTGCGGCTTGTGCTGCTTAGGGATAATACAGACTTCAAAGGGAAACCGGGAGGCATAAGGACAGAAGGCGAGAAAATGCTCATCCTGGTCAATAATTCTGGCCTCATCGCGTATTTCTTGTCGGACTATATCGCAATAAACACATCGCTCCTTGTACTCAAAATAGGTCCGTGATCCCCGCAGCTTTTCCTTAACTCTTTTAGGAACGATAGGGGTGGCAATAAGTTGTGAATGGGGATGCCTCAGGGATGCCCCGGCTACTTCCCCCTCATTTTTAAAGATTAAGATATATTTGAAGCGTGGGTCACGCTTCAGGTCAATTATTCTTGATTTATATGCCCAGATAGTCTGGGCTACTTCTGCTTCAGAGAGTTCAGCCATGGTGCGATTATGATCCGGCGAGTCAATAATTACCTCATGGGCGCCAACTCCATTCATCTGATCATACATCCCTATGCCTTCACGATCTAAATCACCCTCTATCTGAAGGGCCGGAAACTTATTGGGCACTACCCGTAGGGTCCAACCAGGGGTGTTCGGTTTTCTTCCGTTTTCAGGCAAAGCCAAGATCTCCGGTGGGGTTTTATCTTCATTTCCAGGACAAAATGGGCAGGAATTCGAACTAGGCGTTGATTTCGTCTTTTCCGCAAAATCTTTTGGCCTTTTGGCCCTTTCTACCGCAATAATTATCCATCGTCCAATAATGGGGTCTTTTCGTAATTCTGGCATCTTATCTTACTCCTGGAGTAACTTAGACTGTACCTACTCAAAATCAAGTTAAAAAAGTAAGCTCATTACAGATTATAGTGCTATGTGTTAAGTTTCATCTCCTTTTGTACCGACGACAGCGTTGGCATAAAAGCTTCCCCTCCCTTGATGGGATGGGTTAGGGGAGGGTGAAATAAACAACCCTCTCTTATTGTTGCTAATACCCCATCTATATTTCTTAATATAAGGTTTTTAGCAAGAGTAATAATATTGCCCGCCCATTTCACCCTCACCCTATCCCTCTCCCATCAAGGGAGAGGGAATTTTGCTTTGTCTCCCAACTAACTGCTTAACTTAGTTTTGAGTAGTTACCTTAGACTGAAGGCTGAAGTCAGTCTATCCATCTGAGTAGCCTTCAGCCTTCCGCCTTCAGCCTATCTAACTGAGTAGTTACTTCTTCGTCATGTCGATGATATGTCCGAATCGGGCTGATAACCGGTCTCTCATTAACTCTTCGACTTCGTCAGCTTCAGACAAGGTAAAGGCCTGTTGAGCTAATTCCTTAGCTTCGCCAAGCGTAGTGGAGCGAATGATCTCCTTGATCTCAGGGATACTCACTCCACTCATAGAGAACTCGTCCAATCCCAGGCCAAGCAGCAAGACAGTAAAGAGGGGATTACTGGCCATCTCTCCGCACATCCCGACCCATTTGCCTTCCCGGTGAGCCGCCTCAATTGTCTCTTTAAGCAGGCGGAGGATAGCCGGATGAGAAGGCCGGTAAAGATAGGCAAGTTGTTCATTGCCCCGATCAACCGCCAGGGTATATTGGATCAGGTCATTGGTTCCGATGCTGAAAAAATCAACCTCTTTGGCTAATATATCAGCCATCATAGCGGCTGAAGGGGTTTCAATCATAATACCCAATTCAATTTTTTCATCAAAAAGAATCCTTCTGCCTTCGAGTTCTTTCATAACGTCAGCCAAAATAGCCTTGGTTTTCCTTACTTCCTCGACATTGGATATCATAGGGATCATGAGCTTGACTTTCCCATACTTGCTGGTCATAAGGATAGCCCGAAGCTGGGTCTTAAAGATCTCCGGGTGCTGGAGGCACAGGCGGATGGCTCGAAGCCCCAAAAAGGGGTTGCTTTCAATCTGTCCCCCTGTTTCTTCTAAGTGATAAGGGAGCTTGTCTCCTCCCAGGTCCAGGGTTCGAAAGATCACCGGATAAGGGGAGATGGTTTCAACGGCCTCCTGATAGGTCTTAAATAACTCCTCTTCTGAGGGGAGTTCATTTCGGTTAAGGTAGAGAAACTCGGTGCGATATAGTCCGATCCCTTCCGCCCCATGTTCTTTAGCCAGGCTAACTTCTTCGATAAGCTCTACATTGGCGGCTATCTCCACACGGTATCTGTCCTGAGTTTGAGCCGGTAAATCCTTTAATTTAGCCAGGCCGGCCTCAAAGGCCTCAAATTCGCGCTTCCTTTGAGTATATTCTTCCAGCTTAGTCTGGCTTGGGTTGGCCACTATTATCCCCCTCAGCCCATCAACGATCAGCGTATCTCCATCTTTGACCTGAAGGGTGGCGTTGGAGAGGCCAACTACCGCCGGTATCTCTAAGGCACGAGCTAAAATAGCCGTATGAGAAGTCGGCCCGCCCCCCTCAGTGACAAAAGCCACTACTTTAGATTTATCTATTTGAGCCGTATCAGAAGGGGTAAGGTTATGGGCAACGATCACGCTGCCCGGTTCTATTTCCTCTAAGCCTAACCTCTTTCTCTCAACCAGATTGTATAGGATTTTCTTCCCTATATCATAAATATCAATCGCCCTTTCCCGGATATATTCATCCTCTAAGTCCTCGAAATTCTTGCTCAACACCTCCAGGACTTCCCACAGGGCATATTCCACATTCTTATGTTCATCCTTTATCTTTTTAGTTACTTCAATAATGAGAAAAGGGTCTTCCAAAAGGAGCAAATGAGCGCTAAAGATATCGGCATACTCTTTAGACATTCCATTGGCCACATTATCTCTAATCCTGGTAATCTCTCCCTTAGCCTTGGCCACGGCTTCCTTAAATTGGGCTATTTCAGCCGCCACATTCTCCTCAGATATCTGGTGCCGTCTGACCTTAAATTTTTCCACTTCATAAAGGAAGGCCTGGCCAAAAACGATTCCTGGTGAAGCCGCAATACCTGATAAGGTAATCATTCTTCCTCCCCAAACTTGTGAGCGATCAATTCACTGAGTTCGTTAATCATTTGCTCGGCATCGGTTCCTTCAGCCTTGATTATCAAGGATGACCCACGGGTAGCCGCCAGCATCAGTACCCCCATAATGCTTTTCCCATTGACCCAGGTGGAATTGCCTTTTTTCTTCAAGACAATCTCAGCCTCAAACTTATTGGCTGTCTGGACCAATACGGCTGCGGCACGGGCATGAAGTCCCAATTTATTAGTGAGAGTTACTGTTTCCTTGACGATTTTTCGCTCTACCACGCTCACCCTCATATTTGCGAATCTCGAATCTCGAATCTCGAATTGCGAATCGCGAATCTTAAATTGCGAATTAAAAAATAGATTCGCGATTCGCAATTCGCAATTCGCGATTAAAGAAATCCTCCTAAGATACTGGCGCCCACCATCAAGCCAAAGATATTAGCCGGGCTAAGTCCTTTATGAATACCCCAGGCAATACTGAGAACTATTAAGGCCGAAATACATTTAACTTCTATGCCTTGGGCCAAGCTTACGGTCTCAATCCCCAGGCCATGCATTTCGGTTAAACCGCCTATCACCCCTCCAACCAGGACCAGCGCCACAATCTTAAGATAAGGTAAAATATTTGAGGCAGTCAGGCGTTTGATAAGGTGAAGTAATTCCTCTTCTCTCAAGGTGTATCCGCCTTTTATCCCCCAATATCTTAATGGTATTTGCAGACTGTTATAAAGTAACAGGAAAAGAACCGGGCCTAATATATTTCCATTCCAGGCCAATATGACTCCCAAAAAGGCGGTTAACGGCCGCCAGGTGGCCCAAAATAGATTGTCACCCACCACCGCCAGGGGACCCATCATACTTGTCTTAAGAGTAGATATCTCTTCCGGTGTAATCCCTTCTTCTCCCCTGGCCAATGCTTTTTCCTTAGCTATAGTTAAACCAATAATAGGTCCGGCCAGATAAGGGTTAGTATTGAAAAATCTTAGATGTCGGGACAGGGCCTCCTTTCGGGCCTCCTGATCAGAATAAAACCTTCTGATAGCAGGCAGAAGGATATAAGTAAAGCCAATGCTCAGCATAGATTCAAAGTTCCAGACCGCCTGGATAAAAAAAGACCGAAGAAAGGTTCTTATTATCATTTGGTTTCCCTAATCCTGATGGTTGGGTAAAAAGTCAAATCTTGGCTTTTGTTCCCTTGGGACTTTTTGCCCGAGCATCAATCCTTAAGTAAACCAGAAGAATTGTCGTAAATAAAATCAGCCACCAAAGAAGAGGAATATCCCAAAGGCTGATTACTAAGATACTCAGAAGAAAACTTATTCCTAAGTAAATCCAATTAGTAGCATTCAAAAAATTTTCGGTGATTACCCCCAAGCCGAGTAAAGGTAAAAGATATTTAAGGGTAGTCAACCCATTTTTTACTTCGAGAGGCAGCATATCGGCCGCCAAATTGATCGCCTTAGTTCCTGCCAAGACTATGGTTATACATGTAAAAAAGGTTATCAAAAAGGAAAGAAACAGGGAGCCAGCTACAACCAACTCTATCCCCCCAGCCTTGCCTTCTTGGGCAAAATGAATGGCCTGGTGGAGGAACCTCTGGTTGATGATTTTTCTTTCTAAGGTGTCTAAGTGGCGGGCCATGATTCCCACGCCTACGGCAAAAATGATAGATAAAGCGAAAATTACATTGAGATCTCCCTGGGACAATAAAGCTAACGAGACACCGGTTATACCTGCTAAGGTAGAATTGGGGGGGATGCTGCCGCCTACAGGCAAGGTGGCTATCCAAATAAGTTCCAGTAAGGCCCCTATCCCAAGTCCGACGAAAAACCCCTGAGAAAAATCCTTCAGGATAATCCCCAGCATCGCCCCGGTTATAGAAGATGAGACCAGGGGACGAGAAACCATTGTTTGTCCGGCCAGGGTGGTATCCAGATTTAACACCCCTCCGACTGCTCCAACCAACAAGGCCTCGGTTAAGATCTTACCCACCCCCCTTTGAATTACGTGTTAATCGCGAATCGCGAATCGCGAATCTATTTCTTAATTCCAGACGTAACTACTCAGCCTCTATATAGTAGCCTTACCTAGCGAAACCACAACATATTGTGTTTAGGTGTTTAAAAGTTAGCTAAAATTCCTAAAAAACGGCTTTCTATGCAACCTATAAAAGGAGACGAACCACAATATATTGTGTTCTGTAAGCTTCAAAATCAATATGTGGTGGCTGAGTAGTTACTTCCAGACTTCTTCTCGACAGTTAAAAGTTCTCCGCAAGCCATTACTATTGGTAAGCGTTCAGCCACTAAGGCACAAACTCGATGCTCGATGCTCGATCCTGGATCCTGGATCCTTTACCAGCATCGAAGATCGAGCATCGAGCATCCAGCATCATGTGCTGAACGGTTACAAAATTTTTATCCGTGTCAATCCGTCTCATCGGTGTAATCCGTGTGCTATTATTGGTAGTCTTTGTGTCTTTGTGCCTTAAGGGCTGAATAGTTGCAAAAATTTCCCCTCAACTTTCATTACCCCCTGAATGGTTACTAAATAATGATATCGCCGAACACCACGGCGAGGGAAATCGTAGAAGTCTGTAATTCGCAATTCGCGATTCGCAATTCGACAGAAATCTATTTCAGGTAGTCCATAATATTAATCCGATGATCAGTAGGGACCACTCGACCTTCCAGTTCTATTCCGAGTTCAGCCAATTTGTGAAAAATTTCTACCTCTTGAGGCGATACCCACACGACTGGAAGAACCTGTTTTCGATTAGGGAAGGCCCTCATCCCCCCGACATTAATACTCTCGAATTTTACCCCTGCTTCTACCAGACACCAGGCGTCCTTTGGATTGGCTAAAAGCAGGATGGTTCTTTTATCCTCAAAGGCCAGGGTTTTAATCTTGTCGGCCGTGTCTTTAATAGACAGGATAGCCACCTCTATTTCCGGGGGTATGGCCATTTCATAAAGGAGTTTTCGCCTATGGTCAGTAGAGATTAAGTCGTTAGCTACGACGATCCGCTCAACAGACATAGCCCTCCCCCATCCGATCACCACCTGTCCGTGGATTAATCGATCATCAATTCGAACTAAGATAAGACCCATCACACAAAAAAGTTTCGAGTTATCTTACTTATCTCTCACCTCTAAGGTTAACTCGAAAGGTGTGGTTTACCCTTGTCTCAGTTTCGGGTTCAGGGTCACCCGCTGGCGCGGCTCGTCGGGTTTAGAAAAGGGCGAAATCTCTAACTCGAAACCCGAACCCCAAACCCAAAACTAAGTTTCCTTCATCCGTTTGGCCAGGACTTCGCACACATCGACAATTGCCCTTTGACCGGCTTTCTTAGCCAGGGCAGCCACTTCAGACAGGTTGTGTTGATTTCGATGGAAAGCCAGATCTATAAGCATAGGGAGATTAACCCCGGAGATAACTTTGAGATTGCGATTATTACCTAAGGCCGCACAGGTAGTGGAAGAACTTCCCCCAAAGAGATCGGTCAAGAGAATTACTCCTTCACCCGTATCCACTTCTTCAATAGCCTCACAAACCTTTCTCATTATCTCATCCAGAGTATCAGACGGAATTGAAGAAACAGCCTTAACTTTCTCTAAAGAGCCGACAATACCTTCGGCGGTCTTGATTAACTCAACTCCCAGCTTGCCATGAGTAACTATCGCTATCCCAATCATTTATGCCTTATTTCCTTTATATGTTTTTTCGCCAGGGTATGATTAGGGTGAAGTTCAAGAACTAACGTCCATTCTTTAATGGCCTGCTTTTTGTCTCCCAAACTGAGATAAGCCCGGCCCAGCCAGTAATGGGCTTCTATTAACTTCGGATCAATCAGGATCCCCTGGCGATAAGCGGCCACCGCCGAGGTAAAGTCATGAAGATAATGGTGTCTCCGCCCCTGCCGGTAATAAAAATAGGCATCTTCTTTATTCGCGACGCCTTGTTGCACCTGCCTCTTTTCCTTAAGGAGAAGCTTATCATCCGGTTTAAGGTTAAGGGCTTCATTCCAAAAGGTAACTGCCGCTTGAGTATTTCCCTGAGCCAAAGAGACCTTACCCAGCCAATAGTAAACATCGGGGCAATTTTGATCCAGGCTTCTGGCCAGTTCAAACTCCTGGGCAGCGGTGGAATAATCTCCCCTTTGATAATAAATTACTCCCAGTCTGATGAGGGTTTCTATATCATCGGGATTGCACCTCAGGCTTTTTAAATACGCCTCCCTGGCCTGATCTTGTTGGTTAAGAGCCTCATAAACTAACCCCAGATTATAGTGAGCTAAACAGTAAGCCGGATCAGATTCAGCCACCTTTTCCCAGATAGAGATAGCTCCCTGATAATCCCTTAGTTCATAGCGTTCTATGCCCGCCCTAAGTCTTTCTTTAAGGGAGACATTTTCCTCAGCCCAGGCCTGGGTAACCATAAGGGTGATAATGATTAGGGAAAGAATTAATCGCATCTTATGTCCCCATTTCCCAACTTTGCAGGTATTTTTTCTGCTCGTCGGTTAGATCATCTATCGCTATTGCCATAGATTCTAATTTTAACCGGGCGATTTCCTCATCTATGTCCACAGGGACGACATAGACCTTGCGCTCTAATTCTTTGGCATGCTTAACCATATATTCACTACAAAGGGCCTGATTAGCAAAACTCATATCCATCACGGCCGAGGGATGTCCTTCAGCCGCCGCTAAGTTAACCAGACGTCCTTCAGCTAGGAGGTTGATTTTTCGACCATCAGGCAGGGTGTATTCATCCACAAACTCTCTGGTTATTCGTTTATTAACCGCTATACGTTCCAGGCCAGGGATATCTATCTCCACATTGAAATGGCCAGCGTTGCACATTATCGCCCCATTCGGCATAACCTCAAAATGCTCTTGCCTGATAACGTTTATATCTCCGCTTACTGTGACAAAGACCTGCCCGATCCTGGCTGCCCTGGCCATAGGCATAACCGCAAAACCTTCCATAACTGCTTCTAATGCCTTTAGGGGATCAATTTCAACAATAATTACGTGCGCCCCCATCCCTTGAGCCCGCATAGCTACCCCCCGGCCGCACCAACCGTAGCCACAGATAACAAAGTTTTTGCCGGCTAACAGGATATTGGTGGCCCTGATGATTCCGTCTATAGTAGACTGGCCTGTTCCGTATCTGTTGTCAAACAAGTGCTTTGTCTTGGCATCATTGACCGCAATTATGGGGTATCTTAGAACCTGGTTATTTTCCATACTTTTCAATCTAATTACACCCGTGGTGGTCTCTTCGGTCCCCCCAATAACCCCCGCTACCAGGTCTTCCCTTTCCTGGTGGATAGTAGAGACCAAGTCAGCTCCGTCATCCATCGTAATCATCGGTCGATGGTCCAAGGCAGCGCTGATATGTTGGTAGTAAGTCTCATTATCTTCACCTTTAATGGCAAATACCGGGACCTGGTAATCCCGAACCAGGCTGGCCGCCACATCATCCTGGGTAGAAAGAGGATTGGAGGCACACAAAACTACCTCAGCCCCACCCTGAGCCAGCGTGTCAACCAGATTGGCTGTTTCCGTAGTCACATGGAGACAGGCCGAAAGTCTGACACCCGCCAGCGGTTTTTCACGTTTGAATCGCTCTTTTATCAGGGCCAGAACAGGCATCTCTCTGGCCGCCCATTCGATCCGGCGTTGGCCTTCGTCCGCTAAGTTAATGTCTTTAATATCGTAATTCAATCTTCATCTCCTTTCATTTTGGTGTCTGGTGCCCCGATTACATCTTACCTTCGCAGGCCGCTTTTAGCTCATCGACCTTGTCACATACCTCCCAGGTAAATCCTTCTTCCTCCCGTCCGAAATGGCCGTAGGCCGCGGTGGCCTTATAAATAGGCCGTCTTAGATCAAGGTGCTTGATGATACCACTCGGCGTGAGGGGGAATACTTTTCTCACTATGGGAGTCATTTCTTCATCAGGAATCTTTCCCGTGGTCTTGGTATTAATCATCACTGAAACCGGCTCAGCCACACCAATGGCGTAAGCAATCTGGACTTCGCACCGGTTAGCCAGACCGGCGGCCACAATGTTCTTGGCGATATACCTGGCCATATAAGAAGCAGACCGGTCTACCTTGGTTGGATCTTTTCCCGAGAAGCAACCGCCACCATGGGCGCCCATGCCACCATAAGTATCCACAATAATCTTCCTGCCGGTTAGACCGGTATCTCCCCGCGGACCACCCACCACAAACTTGCCGGTAGGGTTGACAAAGAATTTTGTCTTTTTGTCCAGGAGTCCTCCAGGGATAGTATGCTTTATCACTTCCTCAATGATTCCTTCCTCAATAACCTTGTGGGTGACATCAGGATGATGTTGACAGGAAATGATGACCGCCTCGGCCCTGATCGGCCTGCCCTTCACGTACTCTATGGTTATCTGTGATTTTCCATCCGGCCTTAGATAATTAAGGATACCCTCCTTACGCACATAAGCCAGCCGACGGGCTAATTGGTGGGCAAAGTGGATGGGCGTAGGCATAAGCTCCGGCGTCTCATCGGTCGCATAACCGAACATCATCCCCTGATCTCCGGCTCCACCCACGTCAACACCCAGGGCAATATCAGGAGACTGTTCATCAATAGAGGTAATAACCGCACAGGTTTCATAATCAAAACCATAATCCGCATGGGTGTAACCAATGTCCTTAATGGTCTGGCGGACAATTTTGGGGATGTCGACATAGCATTTGGTGCTGATTTCGCCGGCTACAAAGGCCATTCCAGTGGTAACCAGCGTCTCACAGGCTACCCGCCCCATCGGGTCATCCTTCATAATCATATCCAGAACAGCATCCGAAATCTGATCAGCCACCTTGTCCGGATGGCCTTCAGTTACTGACTCTGAAGTAAACAAATAATCCTGTTTTCCTATCAATTTTTTACCTCCTTTAGGTTCTCTCGGTGTGGGCTTTCCTCTTCCGAGCAGCTTCCTTCCTTTTACGTTTTACACTCGGTTTCTCATAATGTTCCCTTCTTCTAACTTCTGCTAGTATACCACTCTTTTGAATCTCCTTTTTAAATCTCCTGAGGGCGCTATCCAGGGACTCATTATCTCTCACCATTATCTTGGCCATAAACTCACCCCCCTTCTATTATAATTAACAATTGCAACTATTCAGGTGTTTAGGCTGAAGGCTGAAGGTTATAAAACATCTCGAAAGGCCTTACACCTTCAGTTTTCAGCCTTCAGCCTAAAAGCCTTCAGCCTATCCACCTGAGTAGTTACATTGATAATTGATAATTTATCCTGGCGGCCAATTCATCTTTCGGCCGCCCAGTAAATGGAAATGTAGATGATAAACCTCCTGGCCTGCCTCGGCCTTGCAATTGACCACCAGCCTGAAGCCTCGATCGGAAAGCCCCTTTTCTACCGCTATCTGATTGGCTACCTGATGCAAGTGGGCCACTAAATCCCTATCCTGGTCTTTGATCTCCAGCAGGGTGGGTATGTGCCGGCGAGGGATAATCAGAATATGGATGGGGGCCTTCGGGTTGATATCAGAGAAGGCCATCGCCTGTTCATCCTCATAAACCTTAGCAGCCGGGATTTCTCCCTGAGCAATCTTACAAAAGATGCAGTCGGTCATTTAACTACGCTCCCTTATTATCAGTAGTTAGCCTCTCCATTATGCTTAATGGCTTAAATATTTACTCAAGAAGCACTTCCGCTTCGGAAACCCTACATGAACTCATCGAGAGCCACAGGTGCTTCTTAGCCGCCCAAATGTTATGAGTCCTTTAATCTCTTTTTCCAATACCCTGGTTTTCTTTTATAATGAGCCACAGCAACAATCTGAATTTTCTCATCTGATGTAAGATAAATAACACCAAAAGGGAATCTTTTCAACAAATATCTCCTCGTCTCCCCTTCATATGTAGGCCACATCTCAGGGGCTTGAATGATTTTCGACTCAGCATACCTTACTTCAAAAAGAAATTCTAATCCGAGACCTTCAACTTTATCATCGTACCACTTAATTGCTTCTTGTATTTCTGCCTTCGCTTGGGAATGATATTCAACTGGCCTTACCATAACCAGACAGGATGTCCTTCCACATTTCTTCAGACGGTATCATTCTAGCTTTACCAGATTTAATCTCGTTAACTCTTGTCCGAACTTCACGACGCCAAGCTGTATCAACTGTGTTATCGCTTTCCGCCACCTCATCAAGATTTATAATAATCCATCGCGTCAGGTCTGCTCGGTCCTTTACAGATAATTGTTCGATGTTTCTTTTTATATCTACCACACTCATTAGAATCACTCCTTATTTCATTTCTCAGTATCGGCCCTAATAACTTCTACCCTTCCAATATCCCTCCGATAGTGCATACCCTCGAAAGCCACCTTATCTACCGCCTGGTAGGCCAGGGAAGAGGCCGCCCTCAGGTCAGGGCCTAAGGCAGTCATCCCCAGAACCCTCCCTCCGGCCGTGACGATCCGCCCATTATCCCGTTTAGTCCCGGCATGAAAGATACACACCCCTTCCCTTTGAGTATCCAGGCCGTGAATTTCCTTACCTGTCTCATAATGGCCGGGGTATCCAGCCGAGGCTAAAACCACGCAGCAGGCTGACTCCCTTCGCCATTCCAGTTTAATCCGGGCTAAATTCCCCTCCAGACAGGCTTGCATAACCGTTACCATATCTGTCTGGAGCCGAGGTAGGAGGGCCTGAGTCTCCGGGTCTCCAAAACGGATGTTGTACTCAAGGAGCTTAGGGCCGTCTTTAGTTATCATCAAGCCCAGATAAAGCACCCCGCAGTAGGGACGATTTTCTTGGGCTAATCCCTTAATCGTCGGCATCAACATTTGCCTTCGGATTATATCAGATAACTCCCCGGTCACAACTGGCGCAGGTGAATATGACCCCATGCCGCCGGTATTAGGCCCCTGGTCCTGATCAAAAACACGTTTGTAATCCCTGACCCCTTCCATTAGAAGGGCGGTCTCACCATCAGAAAAAGCCAGGACTGAAGCTTCCTCTCCTTCTAACCTCTCTTCAATAACAATCTTATCTCCAGCCTGGCCAAAGATTCTATCTACCATGGCCTGTTTGATGGCCGTAACGGCCTCTTCTACCGTGGCCGCCACCGTAACCCCTTTGCCGGCCGCCAGGCCATCGGCTTTAACCACACAGGGGAGATTCCTCTCCCTGACATATTTAATGGCGGCTTCACTATCCTCAAAAACCTGGTAAGCCGCCGTAGGAATGCGGTGTCGGCTCATAAAATCCTTGGCCCAGACCTTACTGGCCTCAAGAGCGGAAGCAGCCCGGCTGGGACCAAAGATTTTCAACCCCAGTGAATTAAAATGATCAACTATGCCATCCGCCAGAGGGACCTCCGGGCCGACGAGCGTAAGGTCAATTCCCCGGCTGAGGGCCAAATCACTCAGGTCAGCCAGATAATCAGGCGCCCCTATCTTGACCGAGAGACACTCGGCTAATGGCTCTATGCCGGCATTACCCGGCGCCGCATAGATATTATCTGCTTTAGGACTCTGGGCCAGTTTCCAGACCAGGGTATGCTCCCGGCCACCGGAGCCTACTACCAGAAGCCTCATCAGTCAATCCTTCCCTTCGAACTCTAAGCCGCCAGCTTTTCTTCTACCGTTCTTCTTAAGGAATTGACTTCCTCTTGCAACTTTTCAACTCGGTCAAAGACAAGGGCATATTCCTCCCGCCGGACAGCCAGATTATACAATTCGTCAAGACGACGAGTAAGCCTGTCAATCTGCTTCAATAAATTTGCCCATAAGCTACGGATATTTTCATTAGTGTTATCAAACCTGCCCACTAAATCCAATTGAAGGGCATCAACTTTCCCATTAGTCTCATCAATCCGTTGATTAGTCTCATCAATCCTTTGATTAGTCTCATCAATCCTTTGATTAGTCTCATCAATCCTTTGATTAGTCTCATCAATCCTTTTACTGTTATCGTCAATCCTTCGGTTAGTCTCGTCAATCCTTCGGTTAGTCTCGTCAATCCTGGCGGTTAATTCCGAACGAAGGGCGTTAATCTCCCCTCGGACAAGCTCGATCCTGTTGATGATTTCTCCTCTAATAGCGTCAATTCGCTCATTAGTCGCCTCGATCCGGGTATTAGTCGCATCAATCCTCTGCCCTAAATAAATCAGTTGCTCATTAATATCGCTCATCCTGGACGACATCTCATCTAATCTTCCCTCTATCCGCTCAAATCGATTGTTGTGCTTAGCCAATTCAGGTAATAAAGCAGCTTTGACAGCTTCAACCAGGGCTTTTGTTTCCATATCATGTCTCCTTTTTCTTTCCCTGCTTCAAATAACTCTCAATAAATCCATCGATATCCCCATCCATTACCCGGGCACCATCGCCTCTTTCCACCTCGGTGCGGTGGTCCTTAACCATAGTATAAGGGTGGAAGACATAGGAGCGGATTTGACTGCCCCAGGCAATCTCTAATTTCTCGCCGCTAAGTTTGGCCACCTCTTCAGCCTTTTTACGCTCTTCGTGCTCATAAAGCCTTGCCCTGAGGACCTTCATCGCCGAGGCCTTGTTTTTATGTTGCGAGCGGTCGGATTGACAGCAGACCACAATACCTGTCGGCAAATGAGTGATCCTGACGGCGGAATCAGTCACATTGACGTGCTGGCCACCGGCCCCGCTGGAGCGGTAGGTATCGATTCTCAAGTCTTCCGGTCTTATGTCGATATTAATACTCTCGTCTACTTCCGGGATCACCGCCACGGAAGCAAAAGAGGTATGCCTTCTGGCTCCGGCATCAAAGGGGGAGATTCTTACCAGTCGGTGAACCCCAATCTCAGCCCGAAGATGTCCGTAACTATACTCACCATCGACCTTTACTATTACACTTTTGATCCCGGCCTCTTCACCGGGCAAAAGGTCGAGGATTTCTGTCTTATATCCCTTTCTTTCCGCCCAACGAAGATACATCCTGAGAAGCATTTGCGCCCAATCGCAAGCCTCTGTCCCGCCCGCCCCCGGATGAATAGACAGGTAGGCATTATGGCGATCGTGTTCCCCTGAGAACTTGGTGATCAGCTCCAGGTTATCCAGCCGGGGTATGACCTTATTCAGTTCCTCCTTTATTTCCAAACCAACGGAAGGGTCATTCTCATCCTGGCCCATCTCAAGGAGAACCTCTATCTCTTCCACTTGATGCTTGAGTTCCTCCCAGGGGGCTATCTTGGCCTTTAAACTGCTCAGCAACTGCATAACCCGGCCCGCTTCCTGCGGATCATCCCAAAAGGAAGCCTGATGGGTCGCCTGTTCTAAGTCGGCGATTTGACTTAAAATCGAATCCAGGTCAAAGACAACCTCGCAGTTGATCTAACCGGTGCTCTATTTCCCTTACCGAGGTATATAAATCATCCCACATAAATAACTGCCTCCTCTAAATCGAGTTTCGCGTTTTGGGTTTCGAGTGGGGAGAAACTCGAGACCCGAGACTTATTTTTCGCTTACTTGGCGACGGCTTCGCTGGTCTAAGCGGTTCCATAATAAACCAACGCCACATTTAATAGCCGTGCCTAACAAACAGACCCAGCCCAGGACATCACCCCATCGGGTATAAATAGTTTCCGGCCTCCCCTTAGTGATATCGCGGATAAGGAGTTCCTCTATATAAAGATCAGACCGCTTTTCTATCTCGCCCAGGGGATTAATAAAGGCCGAGACGCCGGCGTTGCCGGCCCGGACAAAATAGCATCGATTTTCAATGGCCCGAAATACCCCCATGGCGAAGTGCTGCTCGTGGGAGGTAGGATTCTTGGACCAGGCATCGTTAGTAATATTAACCAAAAAGTCAGCTTGGCGCCTGACAAACTGACGGGCCAGATCCCCAAAAATCCCTTCATAGCAGATCAGGACCCCAAACTTCATGCCGGCTTTAGGGAGATTAAAGATAGTAAAGGTATCTCCCGGCGTCCAATCACCTGCTTCCGAAGGCAGGATTTCCCTTAACCACGGAAAAAACCTTTCGGCTGGAATAGTCTCTCCAAAGGGAACTAGATGAATCTTGTCGTATCGATCAGTGATTTCACCTTCAGGTGAAATGAGAAAGGCACTATTAAAATGCTCCTGTTCGGACTTCCAGTGAGGTGCTCCCACCAGAAGGAACCCATTTATTTCTGAGGCTAAAAGGAAGATACGTCTCGTCAAATAATAGCTTTCATCAACAGGCTCGACAATAGCTGTTTCAGTCCAGATGGTTAAATCAGGCGCCGCCTCTTTAGCCGCCTTTCTGGTCAAACCCCAAAGGGTTTTGATTGTCTCATCCCTGAGGCCGCTCCATTTCGTGTCCGGATCAAAATTGCCTTGAATAAGGGCGATCCTGAGCCGGCTGTCCCGCGGTAGTCCGGCTTCTATCCGGCACCACCAGCCATAAGCCAGACACAGCCCCAGAGTCAAGGCCAGGATCAGGCCTTCTAATTTCATTACACCAGCCCGGCAGCCTTGAAGGCCTTGGCCAGCCTCTCGTCAGTGATAGCGAGTTCCTTCATGGCAATCAAGAATCTTCTAACCTCGTCAATCTCTTTCTCCCTTGCTTTCTCCCATTTTCTTGCCAGGAGAGGCATACCTACCACCGAAGCCAATAAGGCTATCAGTAAATATTGAATGAATTCAAACCTTTTATCCACTTGCTCAAATCGCTTGTCTATTTGCTCAAATCGCTCGTCCATCCGCTTCCCCATTTCTTCAAATCGTATGTCCATTTGCTTCTGCATTTGTTCAAATCGCTCGTCTATTTGCTTCTGCATTTGTTCAAATCGCAGGTTCACTTGTTCAAACTGCCTGTTCATCTGGTCCAGAATAACTTCATTAGAAACAGGCCTGGCCATAACACTTACCGGTAATACTAAGTAAAATATCCACCAGAACGAGACTCGTTTCATTAATCCCTCTCCTTTCATTTTTCAGCCAGAAGGCTTTCTCTCCAGGCCAGACAAAGATCAGCCAGATAAGAATTGACCCAGACGATCAGGAACGAAATACCCCAGACACCGGTTATATCCGCTACCTGAATAACCACAAGTTGTTTATACTGAGAGTATCCTAAGACTCCCCAGGGGAAACCAAGGACCCCTAAGCTGCGGAGATATTCAATCCCTACCCAGACAAAAGGAGCCACAAAGGAACCTTTGTGCTTATTTTCCACACACTTCAAAATAAGGCCAAACCCTACGCCGTAAAGGGTTAAGGCCAACAAGGTGAAAGGTATGGCCAGGGGATGATAGATCCTTATCCAGTGCAGAAGCCCTGAAAAGAAGGCCAGATAGGCAAGTCCCCCGCCTACGGCTGCTTTAAACAGACTTTTACTGGCCCTGATGGCTATAAAAACAGGAACCAGGGCAATCCAGGCCAGAGGCCAAAGATCATAAGGAGGAAAAGAAAGGACCAGCAGTCCGCCTGACAGGATAGCTAAAAGATATCTCATTCATCCCCTACTTTTGAGAAGATACCCCCCTTTGTCTCTTTTCTATGGCGTGCTTGTAAAGTTTAAGATATTCTTTAGCTGAGGTGTCCCACGAAAAATCAGCCGCCTGAGCCCGTTTAACCATCGCCTTCCAGACCTGTTTGTGGTGGTAAACAGACAGCGCTCGGTTTATGGTGGCCAGTAATTCTGCCCCGGAAGGCTCTTCAAAGACAAAACCATTGCCGCGTCTTCCTCGATGATCAAATTCGTAAATAGTATCAGCTAAACCGCCCGTGGCCCTTACTACAGGAATAGTTCCGTATTTAAGACTGATCAGTTGTCCCAATCCACACGGTTCGTATCTTGAAGGCATAAGGAACATATCCGAGCCGGCGTATATCTTATGGGCCACCGCATTGTCATAGCCAAGCAAGACCACTATTTTATCTTTGTGCTTCTTCCTTATTTTAGTGAAAAGTTTATGGTATCTTTGGTCACCTGTTCCCAGAAGAACGATTTGGAGATCTTCTTCCATTAGGTCGTCAATGACCTCGGCCAGGATGTCAAATCCTTTTTGAGCAGCCAATCTGGATACAATGCCTATGAGAGGCACATTCTTTTTATAAGGCAAACCAACTTCGGCTAACAAGGCCTTTTTGTCTTCTTCCTTGCCTTCAAAATTACCCCTCTCGAATGGCCGGGCAATAAACTTATCCTTGGCCGGGTCCCATTCCGTATAATCAATGCCATTTAGCACGCCGTAGAGTTCATCCCGCCGGTATCTTAACACTCCCTCCAGCCCACAGCCGTACTCCTCGGTTTGAATCTCTTCCGCATATTTTTTGCTGACCGTATTCAGGGAGTCGGCATAAAGGAGTCCACCCTTCATAAAATTCAGCTTACCATAGAATTCAAGTCCATTGATAGTAAATACTTCCTTTTTAGAAAGGCCGGTTAACAAATGAAAATCTTCGGCCCAGAAGACTCCCTGGTAAGCCAGGTTATGCACGGTAAAGAGCGTGGCAATGGATGAATAAAAAGGGTCATTTTTGTAGGCCGTTTTTAAAAACAAAGGCACCAGGGCGCTTTGCCAATCATTACAGTGGATTATATCCGGCTGCCAGTTATCTAAATGGGGGAGCGCTTCCAAGATGCCCCTGGAAAACAGGGTAAATCTTTCGGCGTTGTCCCAATAATCGCCTTTGGCGTCTCCGTAAAGCCCGGGCCGGTTATAATGTCGGTTGCTCTCGATAAAATATGCCTTTACCCCGCCAGCCGTGGTAGAGAGCACTCTAATGGATTCCAACCGGTTGCTAATGGGCACCTTAAGCCGATGGTTGACCTCGGTTAAATCAAAGTCACCTTTCATCGGGTATTTGGGTAAAATAAGGCGGGCATCAACGCCTAAATGAGCTAACGCCTTAGGCAGGGCGCCGGTAACATCGGCCAAGCCTCCTGTTTTGGCAAAGGGAACCGCTTCCGAGGCAGCCATTAAAACTTTTAGTCTTTGAGGCATCTTTCCCTCATGATAAGGTGGATAGGCTGAAGGCTGAAGGTGGAAGGCTTTTAGGGACAGTCTTCAATCTTCAGCCTATCTGCCTGAATAGTTACATTGATTTTCATTATACTAAAAGAGGGGCTGGTTTGTCAAGTGTTTTTCTGCTATGAGAGAGAAGAAACCTCTCCCTTCTCAACTCTCAACTCTTATCTGCTAATTTACCCCGATTTATTGAGAAAATACATTAAAGTTCTTTCTGAATTATGTCGATAAATATTATAGATGGAAAAAAGGTATTATTATCCATACTCAGTTTGGCTTTGCTTGAGAGTTTAGTTTAGTCCTGCAGTTTTGTGGTGTTAGAGCGCGGTTGTAAAGGGTGAAGAAGTTCGTTTTAACACCGCTAACACCGCCGTCCCGCGACGCTGACTGTAGGAACTCAAAGCTAAGGAGAGCTGAATTAAAATACACCAAGGAGGGTGATATTATGTCATTAGGAATCAGCAGCACCGGTCCCCTGAGCAGCTTGCTGGAAAGACTCAATTCATTTATCCAACCTGAAATCCCCCACCAGTTCGATCAAGTTAATCAAGTGAAGGCATCGGGAATTGAGGAGGCTTTCTCCTTTGATCTTTTTAGAAAAGGTGAATCAATCCCTGAATGGCCGATTAACTTAGAACCTTCCACGAGGGAAGCCATAGCTGAAAAAGCCAATCAGCATAAGTTAGCCAATCTGACTAACCGTTTTCCTGAGTTATCTTCGGCTCTGGAAAATATATTTGATCAAACCTCCCAGGTAGCCCCGGCAACTTTAGGCCGGGTGATGGATCTGGTGGGTAAGCAGAGCGAAGATGATGCCCCGGATCTGATCAATAACCTGGAAGCAATGACCAGAGAATTTATTGAACGCACGGATGAAAGCCGGGCCGGAAGGTTTCTTCACTCCCTGAGTACAATCTCTGAAGAACAGATCGACAGTTTTCTGAAGATCAATCAGGCCTTTCTGGATAACTACCCGCCTTCTCCACCATCAGCCGGGCCTGCTCCAGTCCTGATAGAACAAAATCCGGAAAATGGTGTATATAATATCTTTCCCACCGCCACTGAACCATCCCCTCCCATCGATCACCAGTTGACCGCTAAGGCAGTCTCCATTGACTTTAACCTTAATCTTTTTTATTCTCTTTCTCAAAGTATTTCCGAAACTCGAGGCCAGGAGACTCAAGGGGCTTTTATTGAAACGACCAGAAGGGTAAGCGAATATTTTGAGGCCAATGTCTCCCTTGATATCGGCTTTATGGGGCAATACTTAGGACAAACAGATACTCTTAACCAACTAGACCCCTCACTTTTAGATTCTTTCTTTGAATCTGTTCAGGGATTGGCTGACTTCGAGGATGAAAGCCTGCTGGGATTTTTTAAGGCCACGGACAATCTTTTTGCCGCCCTGGAGGAAAAATTTGGCTCCTTTGGCGGCGTCTTTGATCAAGCCCGTGAGGAAATTAAAGCAGCCGTAGGCGGGTTTTTTGGTTCGGTGCAAGACCTGCTGACTGCCGAGGTAAAAGGGCCGGACATGGTGGGACTTTTTAATCAGGCTCCTCTTGAGGTGGCCGGTCTCCTTCCGGAATCGAGTGAGGCGGCCTTAAATCTGGAAGGCCTCTGGGCTAAAGCCGGCCAAACTGAGGAAGCCAAAGAGACCCTGAATAAAGCCCTGAAACTTGACCCGGATAATATTGGGGCTGAAGAGCTGCTCAGGGACTTGGTGGAAAACACGATTGAACCTGAGTCAAAGGAAGAGAGAGCCGAAACCGAAGGCCAGGAAAGCAATTTAACAGAGCCTGAGAAGGAGTTGTTTATCCTGTAACCGGCGAGAGCCTTCCCATCTACCAGTGCTAAAATATTGGAAGATGGAATCCCCCCATCTTTCAATTTTATATACATACTATACTCTCTTCATAAGAAAAGATAGAGGCAGAATTTACCTGCCTCTATCTTTTTTATTGTGCCCCCCTTTTTTTTTTCTTGCAAAAGCAAGGCCTTTGGTGTAGAATGAATAGCTAAAATAGCCAATAGGGCGAGGTTCATCGTTAAGGGACCAAAGGGACCTAAGGGACCAAAGGGACCTAAGGGACCAAAGGGACCAAAGGGACTATTGGCTATTGCCTAATGGCTATTGCCTATTAGTTATTGGCTGATCTAACAGGAGGTAAATTATGTTACGAAGAATGCGGAAGAAAAAGTTTATTATCTGGACCCTCTGGGCAGTGGTTATTGCCTTTATTGGAACCATCTTTCTCATTTGGGGCGGGAGAGGAGGCAGAGGGAGGCAAGGTGGCCGGATAGAGATAGCCCAGGTTAATGGGGAAGAAATTTCGCGGGTAGAGTATCAACAAACATATAAACGCTATTCTGATTTTTATCGCCGGCTCTATGGGGATCGATTTGAGGAAGTAGCTAAAGATTTACCCAGACAAGTGGTTGATGATCTGATAAGAGAAAAACTCTTGCTTCGTGAGGCAAAACGATGGAAAATAGCCGTTAGTGACAGAGAAATCGTAGCTGAATTGCAGGAATCCTTCACCGATGAAGAGGGCAAATTTAACCAGGCGGCCTATAACCGTTACCGTGAACAGGCCCCCCATGGATGGTGGCGGAATCGGGAAGAGAGCGCCAGGGATGATATTGTGGTTAGAAAACTGGAAGGGTTGGTTAAGGCTACCGCCAAAGTGACCGAAACAGATGTGGTTAATTATTACCAAAAGGAATACCTTTCGGCTGAATTGGCCCATATCTTTATTGACCCCAAACATTACATTAAACCGGAAGAGATTAAGACATATTTTCAACAACATCGGGATGATTTTAAGACCGAAGAAAAAGTCAAGGCATCGCATATTCTGGTCAAACTTGACGAAAAGGCCGCTTTGGAAGAGGAAGCCAAAGTCAAAGAGAAAATAGATGGTATTCTGGCTCAGATCAAGGCTGGGGCTGACTTTGCTGATATGGCGAAAAAGTATTCCGAGTGTCCTTCCGGACCAAAGGGAGGGGACCTGGGATTCTTCGGCCGGGGGCAGATGGTCAAAGAATTTGAAGAGGCGGCCTTCGGACTTTCAGAAGGAGAGCTCAGTGAACCGGTCAAAACTAAGTTTGGTTATCATATCATTCGCTTGGAGGAGAAAAAACCCGGCCAATATAAAGAATTGGAAGAGGTAAGGGAAAAGGTGATAGAAGAGATGGTTAGGGAGGAGGGAAAAGGATTGACCGAAGCCGAGGCCGAGGCCAAGAGAATATATAAAGAGCTTAAGGCCGGCGCGGATTTTGAGACTATGGCCCAAAAGTTCTCACATGGGAAAAGCGCTTCCAAGGGAGGGAAATTAGGCGTTCTCCCTAAAGGCTCTCCCTTGCCGGATTTTGATAAGCAGATTCTCAAGGACCTTAAGGGAGAAATAAGCCCTTATGGCTGGAATATAGATCGTGATTTCGCCAAAGCCGCCTTCTCCCTTTCTGAAGGGGAGATAAGTGAGCCGGTTAAAACTAAATTCGGCTACCACATTATCCGGCTTGAAAAATTGGTGCCGCCGCCTTCTGAAAAACTGAAAGATGTCCGTAAAGACATCCTGACCCGGCTTAGAGCGAAAAAAGAGAGTCGGGTCTTTGATGAGTGGTACAATGGTATTAAGGCTGAGGCAAAAATCGAGATAAATCCGTTATTCTTCCCTCCCGTGGCTGAAGATAAAGGAGATACAGGGGCGCCGGTCAGAAGATGAGGGAAAAGATACTAAACCCTATTTATCCCTAAAAGCCTTCAGCCTATCTACCTGAGTAGTTACTGAGTAGTTACCGATCACTAATGGCCGATCATTGGATGTCTGAGCCGTGGCGAGGTAGAATACCGTGCGGGTAGCGATGTACTACAACAATAAAGATGTTCGATTAGAAGAGATGCCCCGACCCTGGATTGGCCCGGGTGAGTTATTGGTCAGGATAGAGGCCAGCGGCATCTGCGGCAGTGATGTGATGGAGTGGTATCGAATTCACAAGGTGCCGTTAGTATTGGGCCATGAGATTGGGGGAGAGATCGTTGAAGCAGGCCAAGGGGTAAAGAAATACAAAGTGGGCGATCGCGTCTCAGCTTCTCATCATGTGCCCTGTAATGCCTGCCATTATTGTCAAAGAGGACATGAAACGGTTTGTGAGACCCTCAGAAAAACAAATTTTGACCCAGGAGGATTTGCGGAATATCTTCGGCTGCCGGCCATTAATGTCGACCGGGGGGTATATCTTCTACCCGATGAGGTATCTTATGAAGAGGCCACCTTTATTGAGCCGGTAGCTTGCGTTATGCGAGGACAAAGACTGGCCGGTCTGGAGCCGGGCCAAACGGTGCTGGTTATAGGCAGTGGCATCTCTGGCTTGCTTCATGTTCACGTAGCCAACGCCTTAGGCGCCACCCGGGTAATAGCCACAGACATTAATGATTATCGGCTCCAGGCAGCCCTACGCTTTGGAGCCGAGGCCGTAATTCAGGCGAAAGAAGATGTGGTAGCCAGCCTGCGTCATATCAATAACGGCTTATTAGCCGACTTAGTCATCGTCTGCACTGGAGCCACCTCAGCTATCCTCCAGGCCTTACAATCAGTAGAGCGAGGCGGATGTGTCCTCTTCTTTGCCCCAACTGATCAAGGGGTCACTATTCCCCTTTCCATCAATGAGCTTTTCTGGCGTAATGAAATCACCCTGACTACTTCCTATGCGGGTAATTTTGCTGACCATATGAAGGCCCTGGAAATGATTCGGTCCGGCAAACTCCGGGTGGCGGAGATGATTACTCACCGCCTGAGTCTGGCCGAAACTGGCCTGGGCTTCCAGTTGGTGGCTAAGGCTGAAGATTCGATTAAGGTAATTATTGAACCTCAGAGGTGAGGTAATTCTGGCCGCTTTGACCGCGGCCGGCATTTTAAAAAACCGAAGGAGGATTAAAAAATGGATTGGGGAATGAAAAATCGCCTGGCTCAACTAATTCAACCGGATGGTCATTGCTTCTTTTTGCCGATAGACCACGGTTATTTTCAAGGGCCGACCAGGAAATTAGAAAAACCAGGGGAAACGATCAAACCGCTTTTACCTTATTGTGATGCCCTTTTTGTCACCAGGGGGGTATTACGTTCAGCCATAGACCCGGCCAATACCAAGCCGATTATCCTCAGGGTCTCCGGCGGCACTAGTATGGTGGGTAAAGACCTGGCTAATGAAGGCCTGACCACCTCCATCGAGGAGGCGATTCGGCTTAATGCAGCCGCCGTGGGCATGTCTGTCTTTATTGGTTCTGATTATGAGAAGGAGACCTTGTTGAATTTAGGCCAGTTGGTTAATGAAGCCGAAAGATATGGCATCCCGGTGATGGCCGTAACGGCCGTAGGCAGAGAAATGGAAAAGCGGGACGCCCGCTACCTGGCTTTATGCTGCCGGATTGCGGCTGAATTAGGGGCTAAGGTAGTAAAGACTTATTGGTGTGAGGGCTTTGAGAAGGTCGTAAATGGCTGCCCCGTGCCGGTGGTAATGGCTGGAGGCCCTAAAGTGGAGACAGACCGTGAAGTCTTTGAGTTCGTCCACGACGGGATGCAAAAAGGAGCTATTGGGGTGAATCTGGGTAGAAATATCTGGCAGAATGAGTATCCAGTGCCTATGAACAGAGCTTTGCGAGCTATTGTGCATGAAAATGCCTCGGTAGACGAGGCGGAAGAGATATTCAACAGCCTGAAGAAAGGATGAGGTGTTATGTCTGAAATCAAAGTAGAGAAGCCTGATCAGGAGAAATTAAAGTCATTAGGGGTTGACCACTGGAGTCCCTGGGAATGCGAACCCTCTACCTTCCCCTGGGAATATCCGGCTGATGAAACAGCTTATGTCCTGGAAGGCAAGGTAAAGGTTCAAACCCCAGGTGGTGAAGTTGAGATTAAGGCCGGTGATTTAGCCCATTTCCCTAAAGGGCTTAAATGCACCTGGAATGTGGTAGAGAAGATCAGGAAGGTTTATACCTATTGAATCGTTAATCTCGAATTGCGAATCGCGAATCGCGAATCTATTTTTTTAATCGGCGATTCGCGATTCGCAATCCGCGATTCGCAATCCGCGATTCGCGATTAAGTTATGAATGGCCGAAACAATACTCAAGGCCCGGACTTCATTTACCGCACGATTAACCCCTCGGGTAGTTGATCGGTCAGTATCTCATACCCATCATCAGTAAGCCGGACCATATCTTCAATCCTAACCCCGCCAAAAGAGGGCAGATATACCCCGGGTTCAATGGTGAAGACCATCCCTGCTTTTAAGGTTGTTTCTTTGCCGGGCTTGGAGGTGACATGGGGTTTTTCGTGAACCTCTCTGCCTACACCGTGACCCAAGTTGTGGCCGAAGTATTTACCCAGCCCGGCCGAATTTATCACCTCTCGGGCGCCTTTATCCACGGAAGCCGAGGATACTTCGGGAGCCAAGAGATTAAAGGCCGCCTTTTGAGCTGATTTCACCAGATCATAGATCTCTCTCTGACGCTCGGATGGCCGGCCTAAACACAAGGTGCGAGTCATATCACAAAAGTAACCGCCATAAGTAGCCCCCCAATCGATCACGATTAAGTCCCCTGACTGCAGCCGGCGATTTCCGGAAACGCCGTGGGGAAGGGAAGAACGATCTCCTGAGGCAACAATAGTTTCAAAGGCCCTTCCAGACGCCCCTAATTTTCTCATCCGGTATTCTAACTCATAGGCGATCTCTCGCTCGGCCACCCCGGGTCGAATAAGCTCCAGGGTTTGCAGAAAGGCCTGTTGAGCAATCCCCACGCCTTCTCTGAGGCATTGAATTTCATCGGCGTCTTTTATTAACCTTAGCTCTTCGGTTAATTCCTTGCAGGAATAAAGATAAACCGACTCTAAATGTTCACTTAAGGTCTGATATTGATCCTGGGTCAGATGGTCTGTCTCTACCCACAATTCTTCGATCTTTTCTTTTTTTACCAGCTCAACGATGGCCTCTAAAAGGCTTTTATCCTGGCCGACCTTGACTAATTCAAACCCGGTTACTTCCTGCTCCACGTGTTCCACATATCTGAAATCAGTAATAAACAAGGCCTTTTCAGGCGTAATAACTGCCCCACCGGATGACCCAGTGAAACCGGTTAGATACTGGAGATTAGTCAAATCAGCAATCAGGACCCTCTTAATCTGCCTGGAGGCCATAGCCTCTCTTAACTGGCTCAATCTATTATGTTTCATAGCCTTCCTTTTTGCCTCATCTCGTCCTTTTCATTCATCTCTCACCTTTTCCTATCCTACACCTCTGGGAGTAATTCGGATTTTCCCCCGTTTTACTGTTATAACTGCCTGTTTTTGAAGGGCTGTTAGATAGTGTGTTAAAACTATCTCCAAGAGTTCTAATCGCTTTTGCCGTGGAACATTCGGTAAACGAATTACTCCTGCATGGGGAACACCTACTTGAAAGGCCAGGGCACCAAAGTCTTTGTCCAGGGTTATTAGAACTCGCTTCTCCTGGTAAGCCCAGGTTAATATCTCTAAATCCGACATTCTGGGATCACTGTCTGCTACTAATCGAGCCTCATATCCTTTTTGGACCAAATAGTCTCTAATAGCCTGTCCTACGCAAACATCCACTAAGAACTTCACGAGACTTGCTCCATTTCTATGGCTTCCAGTTCTTCATTGGCTACAAGCACCTTGGCATAAAATAGACATGCTCGAAGATCATCTGGTTCCAGCATAGGATAATCCTCAAATATCTCTTTTTCTGTAACTCCCTGACTGAAAAGGTCAAGAATCATTTCTACTGAAATTCTCATTCCCCGAATGATAGGCTTACCGCCAAAGATTTGAGGATTTATTGTAATCCGTTCAAGTAGATTTGACATAACCTCTTCCTCCTTCCTAAAGTTTGTACTTCTACACCGGCGTAAAGAACTACCACCGCTGACCGTCAGAGCAGCTTATTTCCTCAGGAGTTCTACCTCAGATAGGTCCGGCCCGATCCTTCAGGTAGAGGTAGACCCTAATCCACGATGAGCCTCTTTTTAAGGTCGAAACTTCAGCGATCAGGCCTTTCACGGTTAGCCAAATCAATGGCGGCCTTGAGGCCCAGCAGGTAACTGTCAGCCCCAAAGCCACTGATTTGGCCCGCACAGACCGGAGCAATTAATGAATGGTGGCGAAATTCCTCTCTGGCCTGGATGTTGGATAAGTGAACCTCGATGGTAGGGATACCTACCGCGGCCACGGCGTCCCGGATGGCAATGCTGGTATGGGTGTAAGCCCCTGGATTGATCACGATCGCCTCTACCTTCTGATAAGATTGCCCTATCTTATCTACGATCTCTCCCTCGTGGTTAGATTGAATGATCTCAAGCTCTACTTGATGAGCCGCCGCCATCTCCCTCAGTTTTTCATTGATCCCTTCCAGGGTAGTTTGACCATAGTGTTCAGGCTCTCTAATCCCCAACAAATTAAGATTCGGTCCGTGAATAATCAAGATTTTAGTCACTCGGCCCCTCCTTTCCCCTCGATCTTTTTCAGGACTTTCTGGATAACTTCAGTCCCAATAGCCGATTTTATTATCACCTGGCCGATTTGAGTGGGTAAGACAAATCTCACCTCTCCCCCCAGAACCTTCTTGTCCAAAGATAAGGTATCGATAATCTTCTGAGAATCGATCCCGGAGAAAGTAGTGGGTAAGGCTATCTGCTGGAGGAGATTTATTTGCCGCCTTACCTCTGACTCTGACAGTAGTCCCAGCTCATTGGCTATCCAGGAAGCCCCGATCAGGCCGATGGCCACGGCTTCTCCGTGTCGAAAATGCTTGTAATTCGTCAGGGCCTCTAAGGCATGGCCAATCGTGTGGCCGTAGTTCAAGATAGCTCGCTGGCCTGCTTCTCTTTCATCCTGAGAGACCACCTCGGCCTTTATCTGACACGATACGGCGATGATATGACTTAAGGCTTCAGGGTCCAGGTCTAAAATCCTGGCCCAATTATTTTCCAGATAGGCAAAGAAATCTCCATCTCTGATGACGCCGTATTTAACTACTTCAGCCAGACCGGCTCGCAGTTCCCGCTCATCCAGGGTCTTAAGCACCAGTGGATCAATGATGACTACCCAGGGTTGATAAAATGAGCCGACCATATTTTTGGCTTGAGGTAGATTGACGCCTACTTTTCCGCCTACACTGGAATCAACCTGGGCCAGTAAGGTGGTCGGTATCTGAATAAAGGGTAGTCCCCGCATAAAGGTGGCGGCTACAAAACCGGCTAGGTCTCCAATTACACCCCCACCCAGGGCAATAATAGGTGTCCGTCGATCAAACCGGCGGCTTAAGAGTTCATTATAAAGCCCTCGAGTTGCCTCCAGGTTCTTATATTCTTCGCCGTCGGGAACCTCGATTGATTCGACCGTGAGACCGGCTTTTTCAAGACTTTCTTTCAATGAAGGAAGATACAAGCCTCCTACCTTTGGATTGGTAATAACTCCCACCCTTCGGCTCAAGCCAAGAGACAGAATGATCTCTCCAGCCAGCCGCATCAGCCCCGGCTCAATATGAATATGATAGCTTCTTTCTCCTAATGAAACTTTAACCCTTCTCATTTCGGATTTCGCACCCACTTCGTGGGTACCCGGGATTTCGGATTGTAGATGGCGGATGGCGGCATAGAAAAAAATGGTGAGCCGTGGTGGGATCGAACCACCGACCCTCTGCTTAAAAGGCAGATGCTCTACCCCTGAGCTAACGGCCCACAGATTCAGAACACAGAATCCAGAGCCCAGAATCCAGACAAAAAAGTCTTGTATCTGTATTCTGTGTTCTGGGCACTGGGTTCTGTTTAAGGCAAAAGACCTTCATCGAGGATGATGCTTTGATCCCTCTCCGGGCCTACAGAAACAACGGCAATATCGATTTGAAGGAGCTTTTTTATCCGCTCCAGGTAATACTTGGCTTTCGAAGGAAGCTGCGCATATTCCCTGATATGGGCTATCTCTTGTTTCCAACCCGGTATCTCTTCATAAACTGGTGTACACTCCCTTAATATCTTTAAGGACTGAGGAAATTCGGTTATTAATTCGCCTTTATATTGATAGCCGGTACAGACCAATATGGTCTCCAGATCATTTAAGACATCCAATTTAGTAATAATGAGGGCCTTAAGGCCATTTAAACGGATGGCATATCTTACTGCCACTGTATCAAACCAACCGCATCTCCTTGGTCGGCCGGTTGTGGCCCCATATTCCCTCCCTTTGATCCGCACTTCCTCACTGTGGTATTGACACATCTCAGTAGGGAAAGGCCCGTTACCTACCCTGGTAGTATAAGCCTTGGTTACCCCCAGGACAGCATCTATTTTGGTCGGGCCTACCCCGGCGCCAATACAAGCCCCGCCTGCAATCGGATTAGAAGAAGTTACATAAGGGTAAGTTCCGTAATCCACATCAAGGAGAGTTCCCTGGGCCCCTTCAAATAATACTGTCTTACCTTCATCTATGGCCTGATTAACCAGGACACTGGTGTCAGTTGCATATTTACCCATCAGGCCGGTGTAGACCAGAAAATCTTTTTCGATCTGGCTGGGATCAAATCCTTCTTGCCCGTAAGCATTTTTGAAAATAGAATTTTTTTCAAGCAGATTCCGGTTTAATCTCTCCTTCAGGTCATCTTTATCCAATAAATCGACCACTCTTATGCCGACTCGATCCGCCTTATCCGCATAAGTTGGTCCTATGCCCCGTCTGGTGGTCCCAATGCCCCCCTTTCCCTCTGATTCCTCTCTCATTACATCAAACCGGACATGGTAGGGCATAATAAGATGGGCATTCTGGCTTATGTAAAGCCGGCCATCGACTTGAATCCCTTTCTTTTTTAAAAACTCTATTTCATCTTGTAAGGCTTTGGGATTAATAACTACGCCGGATCCAATAACACAACACTTTTCCGCATGCAGGATACCAGAAGGGATAAGGTGCAGGATAATCTCTTCTCCCCCTACCCTCACGGTATGGCCTGCATTGTCGCCGCCTTGATAGCGGATAACCATATCTACCCGGTCGGTTAAAAGATCAATAATCTTCCCCTTGCCTTCATCCCCCCACTGAGTTCCCACTATAATGAAAACCATAATACCTCGCCATCATCAGCCAATAGCCAAATAGCCAATAGCCCATAGGCAATAGCCCATAGGCAATAGCCAATAGCCAATAGCCCATAGGCAATAGCCAATAGCCAATAGCCCATAGGCAATAGCCAATAGCCAATAGCCCATAGGCAATAGCCAATAGCCAATAGCCCATAGGCAATAGCCTCTTTGGTCCCTTTGGTCCCTTTAGTCCTTTTGGTCCCTTTGGTCCCTTTAGTCCTTTTGGTCCCTTTGGGTTAAAGAGCCAATAGCCTATTGACTCTTTGTCTATCATAACTTATATTTCCAGCCTTGTCAAGGGAAAATTTAGCCTTACGCTGGAATGTCCTTCGAATTAATAAGCACCTCCCGCGGTTTGCTGCCGTCAGGGGGGCCGACTACCCCTTTTTCTTCTAAGAGATCAACCAGCCTGGCCGCTCGATTGTAGCCGATCTTAAGCCTTCGCTGAAGCATAGAAACAGATGCCTGTCTGGTTTCCACGACCATTCTAAGGGCCCGGTCAAAAAGCTCATCTTCTTCTTCGTCACTGAAATCTTTGGTGGAAGAAAGATCAGCCTTAAATATTTCATGTTCTTCTATTTCTTGTTCTGGTTTCTCTCTCGGCGCCTGCTGTTTAACATAATCTACAATCCGGTTAACCTCGACCGCCGAGATGAAGGAACCTTGAACCCGCACCGGTTTTGGCGCCCCGGCAGGAAAGAAAAGCATGTCACCCTGGCCCAAAAGTTTTTCCGCCCCCCCTGCATCCAGGATGGTTCTGGAATCCACCTTGGATGATACCTGAAAGGCAATTCTGGAGGGGAGATTAGCCTTGATCACCCCGGTGATGACATTCACACTGGGTCTTTGAGTAGCCAGGACCAAATGGATGCCTACGGCCCTGGCCATTTGGGCCAACCGGAAGATGGCCTCTTCACAGTCGGCGCGAGCTACTACCATCAAATCGGCGAATTCATCTACAATGGCCACAATAAAGGGGAGCTTATTTGGCCCTTCTGCCTTCTCTTCTGAAGCGATTTTTTCATTATAACCGGCTATGTCTCTCACCCCCTCCTGAGCCAGGATCTCATATCGCCTTTCCATTTCCTTAACCAGCCAGTTCAGGGCAATGGCTGCCCTCTTTGGTTCAGTTACTACCCGGGTCATAAGGTGAGGGATGTCATTGTAGCCGCTCAATTCGACTACCTTGGGATCAATCATCAACATCTCTACCTCCTCTGGAGAGGCATTGTAAAGAAGACTGGTTACAATTGTGTTGATGCAGACACTCTTGCCTGAACCGGTAGTCCCGGCGATCAAAAGGTGAGGCATTTTAGCCAGATCAGCCACTACCGGAGTTCCGGAGATGTCTTTACCCAAGGCAATGGTCAGCTTGGATTTGGAGCGTTTAAACTCTTCGGAAACTAAGACTTCTTTTAAATAAACCGGAGTGGCCTCCTGATTGGGGATTTCAATCCCTACCGCCTGCTTGCCAGGGATAGGCGCCTCGATTCTGACACTCCTAGCGGCCAGGGCCAGGGCTATATCATCGGCCAGATTGACAATGGTGCTAACCTTTACCCCTGTAGCCGGCTGAAGTTCATATCTGGTTAAGACAGGCCCTTTACTCACCTGAATAACCCTGGCTTTGATCCCAAAATCAGATAGCTTTTCCTCTAATAATCTGGAATTAGCCAGGAGGTCTTCTTTTATTTCTTGACCTGAGGGTCGGCTGCTGCCCTTCAAGAAGGAAAGGGGCGGAATTCTGTAGGGAGCAGATATTATTCCCTCACCAAATGGCGGCAGTTTTTCCTCTTCTTCAAATTCTTCCACCTCCTTGGGAAGGATAATTTGCGGAGCAGATAAAGGTAATTCCCGGGATGGGGCAGCGGCCATCTCCGGTTGGGTAGTTCTTTTAGGGGGAGGTTCTAAGATAGATTCGAGGCCGGATTTTTGTTCTAAAACAGGTCCTGTCCAGGGTTCAGCAGCCGGCTTTCTCTCCGGGGTCTTGATTTTATCTGATTTAGAGCCAACACCTTCTATCAGTTTGCTGGCGGCCTCCTTGAGATGAAGGATGAAGGCAAACAGGGAAAGATTGGTGGCCAGGATGAAGCCAAGTGCCAGGCAAAGTCCGGCAATAAGATAGGAGACATTATGGAAGTAAGATTTCAGTAAGTAGGCTGTTTTAGCCCCCACCAGTCCTCCTGCTAACTGACTGGTTTCAGTAGTTCCCTCTATTAAAGTATAGGGAAGAGAAAAGATAGTGGGCGAAAAGATTAATAGGAGCAAGAGTCCTGGTATCTTGAAACCAAATAGTCTTTCTTTGATTCCCCTGAATCTATTCCATCCCCAGAGGACCATAATTAGTGAGATAAGATATGAACCCCAACCTAAGAAAGTAAAAAGCCCCCAGGAGAGGTAGGCCCCTCCAATACCGGCATAGTTTCTCACCGGCTCATTAGGCCGTGAGGTGTAAAGGAGGGTATCATCTGGGCTGTAATTTATGAGGCTGAGCAGGATAAAAGCCGCTATGCCCAGTAGAGTCAAGCCCAGGGCCTCATCCAGAACTGGAGTTTTTCGTGAATCTTTCATCAGATTTAATGGCTGATGGCGGATTGGGGAACAGAAAATTAAATTCCGAAATCCGAAATGAGGTTTAGTAAGCGTTCAGCCACTAAGGCACAAAGACACAACCTCGATCCTCGATCCTGGATGCTTGATTCTGGATACTTGATCCTTTACCAGCATCGAGGATCGAGCATCGAGCATCGAGGATCGAGGATCGAGCATCCAGCATCATGTGATGAACGGTTACTGAGATTACAGCCTTATCTCCCAACCCTTTAATTGTTCCAGAAAGGAGTGATTGGTTAGATCAAGGTGAAGAGGCGTGATGGAAATCTTGTTTTCACTGATAGCCTTGAAGTCAGTGCCATCTTCTTCCTCGCCGATAGCCCCTTTGCTTCCGATCCAGTAGTAAACCCTGCCTCGGGGGTCGATTCGTTTGATTAATTCTTCTCGATAGGTTCGTTTTCCCTGGCGGGTAATAGCTACCCCTTTGATCTTGTTTTCTTCTACGTTAGGAACATTTATATTTAGCAAGGTGTGAGGTGGGAGTCCTTTCTCTTTAATCAAGAGGACCACCTGGCGGGCAAACCTGGCGGCAAAGGTGAAATCCGGTTTAGCCCCATCCTGGGTAGCTATAGAGATAGCAAAGGAAGGGATGTCCAGTAAGGTCCCTTCCATAGCGGCCGAGACAGTCCCTGAATAGGTAATATCATCACCCAGGTTAGGGGTGTTGTTTATCCCGGAAACGACCAGATCAATCTTCTCCTCAATAATCCCCATAACCCCCAGATTGACACAATCACTGGGTGTGCCATCGATGGCATAGATCCGTCTTCCCAGTTGTTCTACTCGAATAGGGTGAATAAGGGTCAGAGAATGTCCGGTGGCGCTCTTCTCCCGATCCGGGGCAACCGTGAACAACTCCCCCAGGCCTCTTAATGCTCTTCTTAAGGCACGAAGCCCCTTTGAGTTTATCCCATCGTCGTTAGTAATCAGGATGTGCATGGTGTTATCCCTTTCCCAATCCAGGAAAATTTTCGACCAGCCCCTCCCCGAGGGCTTTTTTTTGGGCTTCTATCAATTCTTTGATTCCTTCCTCAGCCAAAGCAAGCAGGACGTCCAATTCGGCTCGAGAGAAGGTAGACTCTTCCCCTGTTCCCTGGATTTCGACAAATCTTCCCCCTCCGGTCATAACCACATTAAGATCACAGGTAGCGGCAGAGTCTTCCTCGTAGTCAAGGTCCAGGTATGCCTTCCCGTTCAGAACGCCCACACTCACCCCGGCCACAAAATCCCTTATCGGCCATACCCTGACCATACCCTTTCGTTTTAATTGAGCCATTAAATCAACCAGGGCGACAAAACTGCCGGTTACAGAAGCCGTTCTGGTTCCTCCATCCGCCTGAATACAGTCACAGTCGATGATAATAGTCCGTTCACCCAGAGGGTCCAGATTAGTCACCGCCCTTAAGGAGCGACCGATCATTCGTTGTATTTCGTGAGTTCGACCACTTGATCTGGCTTGTTCTCTGGAAACACGGGTAGAAGCCGAGGCCGGAAGCATAGAATATTCCGCCGTTATCCAGCCTCGGTCAAATCCCTTGAGCCATGGCGGAACCCTTTCTTCACAAGTAGCTGTGCAGATTACCTTTGTATTTCCTGTTTCAATCAGGACCGATGCCTGGGCATTCTTGATGTAACCTCGCCTGATTTTGACCGGACGAATCCGGTTATTCTGCCTGCCGTCCTTTCTCATGAGCCATCCTCTCTTTCCGGGTTTCGATTCAAAACTTCCAGAAGCTTCTCTCGACTCCGCAGTATCCCCCCCTCAAGATCTTGTGGATAAAAGACCTCGATAATCATCATCCCCTCAAATTGGCTCAGGAAATCCTTGACTATGGAATAATCAATCTCCCCCAAACCTACCGGAAGATGGGAATCTTTTCCCTCTTTAGCATCGTTGATATGGACATGAATAATCTTTTCTTTAAGCCTCTCCAGGGTAGCTGGAATTCCCCAGGAGAGATAGGCATGGGCCAGGTCGAAAGCCACGCCTACCCCTAAGGTTTCCACCAGTAGACAGAATTCATTTAAGGAACTGTCCAGATTCTTCTCCGAGAGGCCGATATTTTCGAGGGCTAATTCTACCCCCCTCTTTTTAGCCAGAGTAAGACAGGCATTCATGGCCTCCAGATTTAGTTCCTGGGCAGCTTTTTTAACCGCCGGAAGGGGGAAAGGGGTGGTTCCAGGGTGGAGAACCACAATCTTTGCCTCCAGATCAGCCGCTAAATCTATGGAGCTTTTAACTTGTCTGATAGACTCCGCCCTTATGCCGGGATTAAGGGAGGCAATATTTATATTAAACATAGGTGAATGAACGGCTACATCCATCCCGTTATTATTTGCCATCTTTTTTATCGTTTTTCTCTCATTTTTTTTGGTATAATCAGGATAGGCATGAGGGAAATCAGCCCATATTTCAAGGCAGTTAAAGGAATGTCTTTGAGCAAATTCTATGCTTTCTTTCAGATTGGCCGTTATGGCTAAATTACTGGTGGACATGCCTATCTTCTTCACACCTAAAATATCCTTTCAATTGCGAATCGCGAATCTCGAATTGCGAATTGCGAATTGCGAACCTCGAATCTATTTTTTAATTCGCAATCCGCAATCCGCAATTCGAGATTCGCGATTACTAACTACTGTTCACTGTCTCCTATATTACCCTGAAATTTAATAGAAGTCAAGAAATTTCCACAGTGCCAATAGCTCGGAAAAAAATTGTTGCTTTAGAAGGGAGAATGTGGTAGAATAGAAAAAATTTTCGGGACGGTTCAAATCGTCCATTTTTCTTGTGAAACCTTGCGGGTCCTTCGTATCTTCCTCAATAATTCGGGGCAACCTACTCGGGTTACACGAGATCAGAAACCCGTTTTTTCGGAAAAAAC
>JBFMHI010000015.1 GCA_040753085.1 bacterium
GCTTTAGTATTGATTTGCTCATTCTGCACGACTATTGAAAAAGTCGGCACATGCTGATTTTGACAGCGGGGAAGTTGTCTTCCCCAATCATATTGCTAATTTTTAAACAGCCTCTCTCAGATTATTCTTATTTTCCGTGTCTTCTGTGCTTCCGTGGTTCAAAACTACTTTCAGAAAAAATCTCGACCTGTATGGTTAGAAATTATAAACAATGGGTTGAAATCTTTCCTACGCCCTGTCAGGGCTTGACCTTATGGGATACCATTATTCCGTAGATTGAAATCTACGGCTAAATTCCTTTACGCCTTCGGCGTATAAATAGGATATATTAATAAAACCTGTTCCCTGATTTTCATCAGGGCAAGTTCTGACAGAACCTGCTCCTGACAGGCTCTGGAGTTCAGGAATCATTATTAAAGCCCGAAGGGCTGGAGTATGTTAGCCGTAGGTTTGAACCTACGGAACATTAGATGGGAAATTAATTAAGCCCTGCAGGGGCGAAGGAGAAAATACAGTAGTATAGACCTAACCATACAGGTCGAATCATTTCAGCCGTGCCGCAAGCGATGTGGCTGAATTTTATGTTAGACACAACGTGGAGCGTATTGGAGTGAAGAGTGAATCGAAATATCCACATTCCATAGAAATGAAAGGGAAAGGTCAATGCATATCATTACTCGAAAACGGTTGAATGAATTTGCAGAGAAACATCCTGATGCCAAGTCGGTTCTTCAACATTGGTATGGTTTGATGAAATCGGGGCGGTTTCGTTCGTTTCCAGAGTTGCGTGCAGTCTTTCAGGACGCTGACCAAGTAGGAAAATTGACCGTTTTCAATATTGGCCGCAAGGTGCGTCTAATTGCGGCCATCCATTACAATCGTCAGAAGGTTTATATTCGTGCTGTATTAACGCACGACGAGTATAATAAAGGCTTATGGAAGGAGTAAACCATGGTGACAGAAGTACAAACAGTGGAACGCGTCTGGCCAACACTATCACCAGTCGTATTTGCTCCGCATACGGAGAGTGAATATCAACGACTTGTAGCTTTACTGGATGCTTTGATTGATGTGGTAGGCGAGGATGAAAATCATCCCCTATCCTCGTTGATGGAAGTGATTGGTGTGCTGATTGAAAAGTATGAGGACGAACACGTTCCTGAATTGACTGAGATATAACCATTGATGCGACCTGAATATGATTTCACAAAAATGACTGATGGTATTCGACGTAAATATTACAAGACCTATCGTGATGGGCATGCGGTAAAGATCCACAAGACTGATGGAACAACTCTTGTGTAGTACTTCAACCTTGAAGATAGTGCAGTGATGATTGAACCAGAGATACGAGAGTATTTACCTGACTCGGAAGCTGTGAACAAGGCATTAAGTTGTTTAATTCCTCTATTATCCCAAAAGTGGGCAATAAAAGTAAAGCATGCTTTGATAATGAGGTTAAACGAGAAAAAGCTTAATCAATCGTTGCAGCGGACGGCGGAGGACTGTGCCGTGATTGAAAGTTTTGGGGACGGTTCAAAATCATCCATTTTCTTGTGAAACTTTAGGCGCGGTTAACCTTCCGCAGAAGTAGGGTGGACATTACCCACCAATCTGTTCGCCATCTACGCCTTTTTGGTGGGCGGTGCCCACCCTACCTCTCAGCCGCAAGCTTTCACAGTAAAGTGAACCATCCCAAGTTTTGCAATATCTCAAGGGGTAATCGTGCTTACAAAGTTTGGTGGTAATCCTCCCCGCCGCCACTAAACTCAGTCGTTAGAAAAGCAGAAACTTTTCAACCTGTATGGTTAGAAATTATAAACAATGGGTTGAAATCTTTCCTACGCCCTGTCAGGGCTTGACCTTAGGGGATACCATTATTCCGTAGATTGAAATCTACGGCTAAATTCCTTTACGCCTTCGGCGTATAAATAGGATATATTAATAAAACCTGTTCCCTGATTTTCATCAGGGCAAGTTCTGACAGAACCTGCTCCTGACAGACTCTGGAGTTCAGGAATCATTATTAAAGCCCGAAGGGCTGGAGTATGTTAGCCGTAGGTTTGAACCTACGGAACATTGGATGGGAAATTAATTAAGCCCCGCAGGGGCGAAGGAGAAAATACAGTAGGGGTTGGAAAGGACGCCGGCTACGAGCTGGCGACTACCAATCTATCCGAAATTTATAGGTGGTTCTAAGGCCTCCCAACTAATGGCTTCATTCCGCTTAATAGTTTGTTTCGCCCTTCTTCCGATAACTTCTTTCAGATATTGCGGCGCTAGGCCGGTTTCCGGTCTTAAGACAGCTATCATATCACCGGTTATCCTGACGCCCTCTTTAATGTCTACTTTTGCCTTTAGACCTCTTCTGGCCAGCTTACGAATAGGTTTTTCAGACGCCACCGCTTCTTTTACCGGCGACCCCAGCGCCTTTTCTACCATCCTGATATCTCTGATCATCCCTTGAAATTCACCTGGATCCAAAGAAAGGGCGTGATCTGGTCCCGGCAAAGCCTTGTCTAAGGTGAAGTGTTTTTCGATAACCGAAGCGCCTAAAGCCACCGCCACCAGGGGAGCAATGGTCCCTTCCGTATGATCGGAGAATCCGACAGGTGTCTTGAAAACCTCTTCCATAGCTCTCATTGCCCGCAGGTTTATATCCTCGATCGAAGCCGGATAATTAGAAACACAGTGAAGAAGAATAATTTCCTTATGCCCCACTGAAGCGATGGCCTCCTTTATTTCCTTTATATCGGCCGCCCCGGTCGAAATTATGATGGGCTTTCCTGTTTGGCCAACATATTCGATAAGAGGATGATTAGTCAAATCACCCGAGGCAATTTTATACACCGGGACATTTAGCTTTTCTAAGAGGTCTACCCCCCTCTCATCAAAGGGGGTGGAAAAGAAGATAATACCCGTCTCACCGGCTGTTTTTGATAATTCCTGGTATTGGGCCAGATTAAATTCCAGGGCCTGTAACCTTTTATAGCCGGAATCATCATCTGTCACTAATCCGCCGGCGAATATTGTCTGGAGTTTCACGGCATCAGCCCCGGACTGGGCGGCCTCCTTAATTAATCTTTTGGCCAGGTCTATATCCCCGTTATGATTCTGCCCTACCTCAGCCACCACAAAGGTAGGCTCATCTTTACCAATTAACTTATCAGCGATCTTTATCTTTTTCATTTCTACCCCTAACTACTCAGCTACAAAGCCACTAAGGCCCGAAAAGAAGAATATTAGTTTCAGCCACAGATTAACACAGATTGAACACGGATAAACATAAAATATATTTTATGTTCTTGAAATTAAAGAAGTTATGCTAAAGAAGAATGTCCATTAATTCTCACAAAAATCACAAAAACAAATTCTTGTAGAGAGTTAGTTCTTATCTGTGTCCATCCGTGTAAATCTGTGGCTTATAGAAAAAGAAAGACGATAGATTCGATTTCGTGCAAAACTTAGGTTTAAAAATTGATAAGTAAGCCCACTTCTTTTTTGTGGCTTTTGATTATTTTATCCGTGCTAATCCGTGTTAATCAGTGGCTGAATGGAGACCTTTCATCTCTCAATTTTCAACTTTCCACTTTGCGATTGCTGTCTGACCCAGGGCGATGCCGCCATCGTTGGGAGGAATGCGCTGGTGAAGGTAGACTCGGATGCCGGCTTCGCTTAAGCGGTGAAAAGCTCGCTCCAGGAGAAGGCGGTTCTGGAAACATCCCCCGCTCAAGGCGACTCGCTTCGCCCCCACAGCCAGGGCTACGGCAACCATTCCCTTTACCAGGCCGTTGTGAAACCGAGCGGCTATTACCCCTACCGAGACACCCTGACGCACATCGGTTAACAATTTCTCCAGCAGTGGTCCCCAGTCCAAAATTATCGGTTTTATGCCTCTGTCCTGGAGTTCCTTCGGCTGGGTGAAACCCGTGGGGATTGAAGATCGGTCATTTATCACCCACTCATTATTTATTGGCAGCGGATATGCCTCGGTCACTGTCTCGTCCACCACGTATTCCAGCATCATCGCTGCCTGGGCCTCGAAGGCGGCTTGTTGTCGCAGTCCTATCAGGGAGGCGGCGGTGTCAAAGAGACGTCCGCCGCTGGTGGTTACCGGACAGTTTACACCTCGTTCCAGCATCTGTCGCAGTAAGCGGCGTTCTTCAGGGGAAAAGGTCACTACGGGGGGTAGGTCTTTCCATTCCGTCGCCTCCTGGCCGAAGTGTTCCCACAACATGCCCAGCGCCGTCCGCCGGGGTTCCTTCACCGCCATCTCCCCGCCCGGTAGGCGGAAGGGACGCAGATGGGCTGCCCGAACAAAGCCGGAGGCATCCCCCCACAGGAACTCCCCGCCCCATACTGTCCCATCAGGACCGTAACCTGTCCCGTCCCAGGTTATCCCCAGAACCGGTCCTTCTACTTCGTTCTCAGCCAGGCAGGCAGCCAGATGCGCATGGTGGTGCTGGATAGAGATAAGTTCAATAGAAGAGGAATTAGCAAACTTCCTGGCCCATTGGGTGGAGAAATAATCAGGGTGCAGGTCATGGGCCACGGCTATAGGCTTTGCTTCATAGAGGCGTAGGAAGTCGGCAATGACTCGCTCGAAGGCGACGCAGGCCTCCGGCGTGTCCAGGTCACCGATGTGTTGACTCAAAAAGACTTGCCCCTCCACGCTCAGGGCGATGGTGTTCTTCAGATGCGCTCCCACCGCCAGAATAGGCGGACACTTGTCCTTCAGCCGCCTCGTCAGGCGTCTCTCATCCTTCGTCCTTCCTCCTTTGTCTTCAAACAGCACCGGCAAAGGAGCATATCCCCGCGCCCGCCGCAAAACAAGTTTCTGGTTCAACACCACTCGCACCACTGAGTCATCACAATGGCGGACAATGGGTCTGTTGTGAATCAGGAATAGATCGGCGATATGGCCTAACCGTTCCCAGGCCTCGTTCTCATCAATGCAGATCGGCTCGTCGGCCCGGTTACCGCTGGTAGCCACTACGGGAAAGTCCAATTCTTGCATCAAGAGGTCGTGAAGGGGGGTGTAGGGCAACATCACCCCCAGATAAGGATTGGCCGGCGCCACTGAGGGAACCACATTCGCTTCAGGCCGTCGGCGTAAGAGTACGATAGGTGATTCGGGTGAAATGAGCAACCGCTCCTCCAGAGGGGAGACGAAACAGTGCCTCTCGACTACATCCAGAGAGGGATATAGTAAAGCAAAGGGCTTTTCTTCTCGGTGTTTTCGCGCCCGCAGCCGCTGCACCGCCGTCTCGTTTCGGGCATCTACGATGAGGAGAAATCCACCTAACCCCTTCATCGCCAGGATATATCCCTCCCGCACTGCCTGGGCCGCTTCCCGAACGGCTTCGTCACTCTCGTGATTTCTCGCCCCGTCCCATAGGGTTATCCGGGGACCACAGACGGGACAGGCCACTGGTTGAGCGTGAAACCTGCGGTCCAGAGGGTCTTCGTATTCCCGGCGACAGTCGGGGCAGAGGGGGAAGTGAGCCATAGAGGTGTTGGGCCGGTCATAGGGCAATGCTCGAATGATGGTAAAGCGGGGACCGCAATGGGTGCAGTTGGTGAAGGGGTAGTGATAGCGGCGATCGTTAGTATCACCCACTTCGCGGCGGCACTTGGGGCAGGCAGCAATGTCGGGAAGGATAAGGACGGTTTTCTCGCCTGTTTCCTCGCTATGGCGTATGCCAAAATCAGTGTAGCCGACAGGCTCAAGGAAGGAGAACTCCAGGCTCTGGATGATAGACCGAGCGGGCTTTTCCTGTTCCAGACGCAAAAGGAACCCTTCCAGCACCGGACGTTCCCCCTCGACCTCGATAAACACCCCCCCAGATGAGTTGAGCACCCAACCTACAAGTCCCAGTTCTCTGGCTAACCTGTAGACAAATGGGCGGAATCCCACGCCTTGCACTGCCCCGTGAATAGTCACTTTTAAACGTTCCGCACTTTTCGTTTTTTACACCTCCGCTGAAGATATAGGAACGCTTTTTGCCAATACCGAGCAGACTATACTATCTCCAGGTATAGGCCACATAGACTACCCCAGCCTCACTTGTCCATTCAATCCTGGCCACCTTAGCGTAAATCTCCTTAAAGTGGTTGGGATGGTTTTTAATGGTAATGGTAAATCTCTAGAAATCACGCGGCGTATCTTCAGGAATAGCGAAAAATCTAGCCCCCCATAGAGGTCGTCTGTATACTTAATCTTGGTTATTCTACTGGCCACAAAATCAGCCGTCACCTCAGGATTATCCGCGACTTCAACCTTCCTTCGAATTCCTCTCCGGAGATGATAGTCACGCCCAACTGTTGGGCCTTAGTCAGTTTAGATCCCGGATTCTCTCCGGCCACCACGAAGTTAGTCCGCTTACTTACTGAAGAGACCGGTTTGCCCCCTAAACTGGCGATAATCTCCTCGGCTTCCTGTCGAGAGAGGGTGGGGAGGCTGCCTGTTAAGCAGAATGTTTTGTTCCGCCATTCCTCGAAGCCCACCCCCTCTCTTTTAACTCGACCCAGGCCGTAGCTCTTGAGCCGAGAGATTAATTCCTGATTTTTGGGTTCTCTAAAATAAGCCAGTATCCCTTCCGCCACCCTGGGGCCAATATCCCTTATTTCGATTAATTCCTCATAAGAGGCGGCGGCCAGGGCATCTAAGGAGTTGAATCGGTTGGCCAGGCTGCGGGCAGTCTGGGCTCCCACAAAGGGAATGCCCAGGGCATTTATTAACCGATCTACGGGTTGCTCCTTGGATTGTTCAATAGCCCTTAAAAGATTAGCCACAGACTTTTCCTGCCATCCTTCCAGGCCTAATATCTTTTCTTCTTTATCTTTAAGGGTATAAAGATCGGCTGCATCCTGCAGCAGATCTTCGCCCGTCAATTGCTCGATGAGTTTGATCCCTAATCCTTCTATGTCCATAGCCGGCCGGGAGACAAAGTAAGAGATTCGTCTAATCAGTTGAGCCGGACAGTCGGCCCCCAGACAGAAATTCCGGGCTTCACCTGGGGGACGATAGACCTCGGCCCCGCAGACAGGACAGGTCCTGGGAAAGTGAAATTCCACTTCTTCACCGGTCCGCTTTTCTTTTACGACTTTATTTACCTTGGGAATAACCTCGCCGCCCTTTTCGATTAGCACAAAATCACCGATTTTGACCTCCAATCGCTTTATTTCGTCTTCATTGTGGAGGGTGGCCCTGGAGATAGTTGAACCGGCTAATTTAACCGGCTCCAGGATGGCTACCGGCGTGAGGACCCCGGTTCGTCCCACCTGAACCGTGATATCCAGGAGCTTAGTCATGGCCTCACCGGTAGAAAATTTATAGGCAATAGCCCAGCGGGGGCTTCGGGCGGTAGCCCCTAATTGGCTCTGATTACCCAAGGAATTGACCTTGATGACCAGGCCGTCAACTTGGTAGCCCAGGTTCTTGTGTTTTTCTTCCCACTCACTACAGCAGGCCAGGACCTCAGTAATTCCCTGGCATAATTTTCGATGGGGGTTGACCGGCAGTCCGACTTGATCAAGCTTATTCAGGGTTTCGGCGTGAGTAGCGAAGACTCCCTCTGGATAATCACCCAGGGAGTGAATGAAGGCCTTAAGGGGGCGTTTGGCCACCAACCTGGGGTCTAAGAGCTTGAGTGAACCGGCCGTTGTATTGCGAGGGTTGGCAAAGATGGCTTCACCGGCCGCAGTTCGCGCCTGATTTATCTTTTCAAAGTCGGAGATACTCATATAGGCTTCTCCCCGAACTTCAAGCGGGCAAAGAGAAGGATCAATAGAAAGCGGGATAGCCCTGATCGTTTTCAGGTTGGCCGTAATATCATCACCGCTTATTCCATCCCCGCGGGTGGCCCCCTGGACCAAGCGACCATCTTCGTCGTAGATAAGGGAGATACCTACCCCATCGATCTTTAACTCCACCACATAGTCTATTTCTCCTTCCCGGCCCAACCCCCTTTTGACCCGGGCATCAAATTCCTTTACTTCTTCGGTAGAATAGGTATTATCCAGGCTGAGCATAGGCACCCGGTGAGTCACCGAGACAAACTCAGCCAGAGGTTCTCCCCCCACTCGTTGAGTAGGCGAATCTGGGACCACCAGCTCAGGATGCGCTTGCTCCAGTTCAATCAGTTCCTGCATCAACTGATCGTATTCGTAGTCAGAGATAACCGGAGCAGCTTCCACATAGTATTTACGATCGTGGTATTTAATTGTCTCCTGAAGCTCCTTAATTCTGGCCGCCGGGTCATTCTTAAGTTTCGAGTTCATTTTTAATCGGGGATGTAACTACCACACGGCGTAAGTTCCTCGCCGGTTTAGAGTCAGATAGGGGTCAAGGGTTCCAGGATTCACTGTGTTCCAGATGAAGGCTAAGTAATTTTAGTATAACATTGATCTTGGAAGGCTGTCAACAAAAAATAGCCATAGCTCGGAAAAAGTCTGTTGAGGAACCCTAATAACCGGTAAAGGAAAGATTTTTCTTGACAAATATGAGTGTTTATGTTACATTAGAACCTCATTTATTGTTGGGGCTATGTGACTTTGGGATGACCGACCACCTGGTTACCCCGATTTATTGAGAAGATTCTAAGGAGTGATGTTTATGCCTGTAGGCTACGGATATGTGGTTCTTTTTATGGCCGCAGGAATCTTTATGGTGCTGGGGGCCTTCATTGCCAACTGGCTTCTGGCCCCATCTAAGCCGACCCAAAGAAAATCTTCTACCTATGAGTGCGGGGTTATTCCGGCCGGAGATGGCTGGATTCAATATAATGTTCGCTATTACCTTTTCGCCCTCATCTTCCTCATCTTTGATGTGGAGACGGTCTTCCTTATTCCCTGGGCAGTAGTATTCAGAGACTTAGGGCTTTTCGCCTTTGTGGAGATGTTTATTTTCGTCTTCATCCTGCTGGTAGGGCTGGCTTATGCCTGGCGGAAAGGAGTGCTGCGATGGGTTTAATAACAGATAATGTATTGCCAACTATATATCGGCTGCCTGGTGGGCGGATTATTACCACTACAGCCGATTTTGTTATTAATTGGGGCAGGCGTTCCTCTGTTTGGCCGATGACTTTTGGTCTGGCTTGTTGCGCCATTGAAATGATGTGCACCGGCGCCTCAAGGTATGACCTGGATCGATTTGGGATGGGGGTCTTTCGTCCCTCTCCCCGACAGGCTGACTTGATGATTGTGGCCGGAACTCTGACTTACAAGATGGCCTCTGTTTTGAAGATGCTTTACGACCAGATGCCGGAGCCTAAATGGGTTCTGGCCATGGGCAGTTGTGCCAATTCGGGAGGTATTTTTAACACCTATAGTGTTGTCCAGGGAGTGGATCAGATTGTCCCCGTAGATGTCTATGTTCCGGGCTGTCCACCCCGACCTGAGGCCCTGATGTATGGCTTGATGAAACTTCAGGATAGGATCAAGAAGGATTCGGTGATTAAATAATGGCGGGTTGCGGATTGGAAAGGTAAGGGATGGTTCACCTTACTGTGAAAGCTTGCGGCTAAATTAGAAACCCGTTTTTTCCGAAAAAACGGGTTTCTGATCTCGTGTAACCCGAGTAGGTTGCCCCGAATTATTGAGGAAGATAGGAAAGGACCCGCAAGGTTTCACAAGAAAAATGGAGGATTTGAACCGTCCCAAAGGTAACTATATTTACAATGCCGAAAGAAGCGATTAGATATCTACAGAACGCCAAAGAAATACTGAAGGGTATCCCTATTGAGGAGAACACCTACACGGATATAAAGCCAGTAAGGGAAGCTTTTGGGACTGCCTATCTTGCAGTGTTGGAAGTAATTAACGAGGCTCTAATAAAAAGAGGACTTACCAAAAAAGAGCTGCCAAAGTCAGTGGATGCATACAGAACGGCGATAAAAAAGCGCCTGGTAGTTCATGATGGAAAGCTTCTGAGGGAGTTTGAGAAACTTTACGATGCCTTACACATAGCCGGATATTATAGAGGCTTAATATATGATGTGAATATGGTAAAAGATGCTGTTAAAGCTACCAGGGCGTTTATTGATAAGGTGAAGTAGGGCGCAGGCAGAAACAGTTTCGGTTTCGGGTCTGGGAAAGGGCGAAATTCCGGGATGGTTCATCTTACTGTGAAAGCTTGCGGCTAAATTAGAAACCCGTTTTTCCGAAAAAACGGGTTTCTGATCTCGTGTAACCCGAGTAGGTTGCCCCGAATTATTGAGGAAGATACGAAGGACCCGCAAGGTTTCACAAGAAAAATGGAGGATTTGAACCGTCCCGAAATTTCTAACTCGAAACTTGGTAGATAACAAGGTGGCAAAAATGACCAGAGAAGAATTGACCGAAACCCTTAAAAAGGAGTGGGGAGATAAGATCTCAATCGAGGAGAGAATTGACCTGACCATCAGGACAGGCAAGGAATATCTTCTCGAAATATGCCAGGCCCTTTATAATGATCCCCGGTGGGATTTTTCCTATCTGGCCGATCTGGCTGGCGTGGATTATCCGGAAAGGGACCAGCGCCTTGAGGTGGTCTATCATCTTTACTCTATGGCTAAAAACCATCGGCTTTGCCTTAAGGTTTCTGTGGCGGAAGATGAGGCGGTCTCCTCAGTGGCTTCCATTTGGAAAGGGGCGTCGGCTATGGAAAGAGAGGCCTACGATCTTTTGGGTATTCAATTTGAAAATCACCTCGACCTGCGACGGATTTATCTGCCGCCGGACTGGCAAGGGCACCCCTTGAGAAAGGATTACCCCTTAAAAGGGAAAGGTGATTACTCGATAGAGGGGAAAAATATATAACGTAACCGTTCGTCATATGATGCTCGATGCTCGATGCTCGATACTCGATGCTCGATCCTCGATGCTCGATCCTCGATGCTCGATGCTCGATGCTGGTAAAGGATCCAGTATCCAGGATCGAGCATCCAGGATCGAGATGGTCAAAGCGATGACTGAGAAACGAGAGATGATTCTTAATTTTGGCCCCCAGCATCCCAGCACCCACGGGGTCCTGAGGTTGCTCCTGGAATTGGATGGTGAGGTAATTAAGGATTGCGATATTCAAATCGGATATCTTCACCGGGGCATTGAAAAGCTGGCCGAGCACAGGCGATATAATCAGATTATCCCTTTAACCGACCGTCTGGACTATATCTCGGCCGGAAGCAATAACCTGGCTTACTGTTTGGCCGTTGAGAAGCTTTTAGGGATTGAGGTCCCCCGAAGGGCCAACTTCATCCGGGTTATCATTGCTGAACTGACCAGGATGTCAAGCCATCTGCTGGGAGTGGGCACTCATGTCCTTGATATGGGAGCCTTTACCCCTATGTTGTATGCCTTCAGGGAAAGAGAAATGATCATGGATCTCTTTGATGCATACTGTGGGGCGAGATTAACCCTGAATTGCTTCCGGATTGGGGGAGTAATGGCGGATCTGCCTGAGGGGTTTATTGAAAAGGCCAAAAAATTTACCGATATCTTTCCGGCTAAGGTAGACGAGTATGAAACCTTGTTGACCAAGAATCGTATCTGGATGGAGCGAACTCAAGGGGTAGGGGTTATCCCGGCCAATGAGGCGATAAACTGGGGGCTATCCGGCCCTGTGCTCAGGGGTTCAGGCGTAAAATGGGATATTCGAAAGGCAGAGCCTTATTGTGTTTATGATGAGATGGATTTCGATATAGTCACCCAAGAAGCCGGTGATGTCTATGCCCGCTATTTGGTGCGGTTGGGAGAGATGAGGCAAAGTTGCCGCATTGTCAGGCAGGCCATTGAGCAGATACCCCAAGGCAGGATTATGGTCGATGACCCCAGATATGTCCTGCCCCCAAGGGAGCGTTTGGATACCAGTATCGAGTCCTTAATCCATCAATTTCATCTTGTTATCGATGGATTCGCTCCTCCCCCAGGTGATGTTTACGCCAGTATCGAGGCCCCTAAAGGTGAGCTAGGCCTCTACATTATTTCGGATGGTTCTGGTCAACCCTACCGGCTTCGAATAAGACCCCCCTCTTTTCTCAACCTGCAATTTCTGAAAGAGATGATCAAAGGGCAGATGGTGGCTGATATAGTGGCGGCTATTGGCAGTCTTGATATTGTCCTGGGTGAGGTAGATAAATAGGAAGGAAGTTTAATGTGAACCGACCAAGGCTAAATAAGACCGAAGAAAAAGCCCTATCTGAATTTAGGGAGCGGCTGCTAAGGGAATTTGCTTCACGAATAGTGTTAATTAAACTTTATGGCTCTCGGGCAAGAGGAGAGCGACATTGGTATTCAGATGTAGATGTCCTGGTTGTAGTAAAGAGGTTGACTAAAAAATTCAAAGGAAAGGTGCTTGATATTGAGTGTGAGATAGATGAAAAATATGGTTATAAATCACATATCTCATCTACAGAAATGTCGTTAGCTGAATATAAATGGATGCTTAGAAGAGACTGGCCTTTTATTGTTAATGTTGAAGAGGATGGAATAGAGTTGTGGAGGCATCCCGAGATAGAAATAAATCCTTAAACGGAAGAGATTACCTTAAATCAGCGAGACAGAAATTAAAGAGTGCTAAAGTCTTGCTTGATACAGGTAATTATGGTGACTCTATCTCTAGGTCTTACTATGCATTTTTAGATGCGGCTACAGCTGTTTTGATCATAAAGGATTTATTGCCTAAATCCCATACCGGCGCAATCGATCTATTCAGTCTTCATTTTATAAAGACTGATTTAGTCGAGACAAAATATATTAAGTGGTTTAGGCGAATAAAAAAAGATAGAGAAGATGCAGACTATAAACACAGAAAAGAATTTACTAAAGAGGATACCGAAGAAACTTATTGCGAAGTAGAGGCGTTTGTAAAGATGATTGAGGAGCTATTCCCTAAGCTCCTTAAAGGAAGGGATTGATTATGTCCGAGGGATGTCAATGTAAAGAGGGAAAATTACCGGCAGATGAGATCGCATCTGAAGAGTGGAAGAAGATCGAGGCAGTGATCGAGGCCCACCGGGAAAGCGGCCAGGCTGATCTGTTGCCTGTTTTACATGAGGTTCAACAAATTTGTGGATATTTACCGGCCCCGGTTGTTAGACGGATAGCGGCTGGTCTGGGAGTTTCTCCCAGTAATGTCTATGGGGTGGTGAGTTTCTACACCCTCTATTACACTAAGTCTCATGGTAAAAAATGCCTGAAGGTCTGTGACAGTATCACTTGTTACGAGAGGGGGGCCAAGGAACTGGTGGCTGAATTGGGGAAAAAACTGGGCATAAAACCGGGAGAAACAACGAAAGATGGACAATTTACCCTGGAGACGGTTTCGTGTCTTGGGGCATGTGACAAGGCCACAGTAGCCATGGTTGATGACCGGACTTATTATAATTTGACCCCGGAAGATGTTTCAAGGTTATTGGAGGAAGCATAGTTGGAGGAGAGGATTCTCTTGGCCAATTGTGGGGTAATAGACCCCGAAGATATAGAGAGCTACCAAAAAGCAGGGGGTTATAATGCCTTAAAGAAGGTTTTATCTGCTAAGACGCCGGAGGGGGTTATTGCTGAAATCGAGACCTCCGGGCTTCGAGGTCGGGGCGGAGCAGCCTTCCCCACCGGCCTTAAATGGAAATTTACCCGGCAGGCTAAGGGAGATGAGAAATACATCGTCTGTAATGCCGACGAAGGCGAGCCAGGGACATTTAAGGACCGCATGCTGCTGGAGGCTGATCCCCACCACGTTTTAGAGGGGCTGATCATCGCTGGTTTTGCCACGGGTGCTAAGAATGGCTATATCTTTATCCGGGGTGAATATGGGCTATCCATCTCCAGGGTAGAAAAGGCCATCAAGCAGGCCAGGGAAAAGGGGTTTTTGGGGGAAGATATCCTCGGCTCGGGCTTCTCTTTCAATGCCCACCTCAGGGTCGGAGCTGGGGCCTATATCTGCGGTGAAGAGACGGCCCTTTTTGCCGCCATAGAAGGGAAAAGAGGCATACCGAGGCTAAAGCCCCCCTTTCCGCCTACCGCTGGACTGTGGCAAAAACCAACGGCCATAAATAACGTGGAAACCCTGGCTAATATCCCCCTTATCATCGACCGGGGCGCCGAATGGTATGCCGGCTTAGGCACAGAAAGCTCGAAAGGGATAAAGATCTTCTGCCTAAGCGGGGCAGTCAAGTCTCCGGGATTGTATGAGGCCCCTTTTGGGGTTACGCTGCGACATCTTATTTATGAGAAGGCCGGCGGGATGAAAGAAGATAAGCCCCTGAAGGCCATCCTCTGTGGAGGGGCGGCCAGCGGCTTTTTGTCTTCGGAACATCTGGACACCCCGCTGGATTATCAATCTCTGCCACCCCTTGGTTCCGGAGTAGGTTCAGGCGCAATAGCCGTCTTTGCCGAAGGGGCCGATATAGTGGATCTGGTGCGGCAGAATGCCGGATTCTTCCTGCACGAGTCCTGTGGGGCATGCATCCCATGTCGTATTGGCAGTAAACAGATATATGACATCTTAAGTCGATTAATGAAGGGAGAAGGCAGAGAGGCGGACATCGATCTATTGGTCGATCTGGCCGAGACAATGAAGGTCTCCTCACGCTGCGGTCTGGGCATGGCCTCACCTACTCCGCTCTTGACGGCCATCAGGTATTTCCGAGCAGATTTTCTGGCCAAGGTTAACTAATGATTACCTTAACTATTGACGAACAAAAAGTTGAAGTTAAAAAAGGAGCAACCATCCTGCAAGCGGCAGAGAAGATGGGGATTAGAATCCCCACCCTCTGTCACGACCGCCGGCTTCTGCCTATGGGCGCCTGCCGAATCTGTCTGGTGGAGGTAGAAAAACCGAGGCCAGGCTTCGTTCCCGCCTGCGCTACTTCGGCTGATGAAGGTATGGTAATTAAGACCACTACTGACCGGGTTAGAAAAATCCGCCAGACCATGCTGGAGCTTCTCTTGATAAATCACCCCCTGGATTGTCCGGTTTGTGATAAGGCCGGTGAGTGCCGGTTGCAGGATTTGACTTACGAGTATGGCGTGAGTGAGAATCGTTTTACCGGAGCCAAGGCCAATTTAGGAGTGGATGTAGTCAGCCCTTTGATCGAAAGGAATCTCAACCGATGTATCCTGTGCGGTAAATGTGTCCGTATCTGTGATGAATTGATGGATGTAGGTGAGACCAGTTTTATTGGACGGGGATATGAAGTCAGGATCGGAACCGATTTTGATCGGCCGCTTGACTGTGAGTTCTGTGGTCAGTGTCTCGACATCTGTCCGGTGGGGGCGCTCACTTCCAGGCTTTTTAAACATCGGGGCAGGGTGTGGGAGCTTAAAAATGTGGCCACTACATGTGCCTATTGTGGGGCAGGTTGTTCTTTCACCTTAGGCGTAAAGCGGGGCCGGGTGCTCAGAGCCAGGGGCGCTGATTCTGAATCGGTTAATGATGAAAACCTCTGTGTCAGGGGACACTTTGGGTGGGGATATATTCACCATCCTGAAAGGCTGGCTACGCCTCTTATGAAGAGGGAAGGACGACTGGTAGAGGTTAGCTGGCGGGAAGCCTTGCATGAAGCTGTAAGAAGATTTAGACAGATCAAGGAAAAGATAGGTCCGGATGCCCTGGCCGGCATAGGTTCAGCTCGACTAACCAATGAAGATATCTATCTTTTTCAGCGTTTTATCCGGGCCGGATTGGGCACAAATAATATCGACCATGCCGGCGGTTACGGGCATACCGGACTCTCGACTTTGAAAGATTCCCTGGGGTGTCTGGGAAGAGTAGAAACCTTACAAAATTCGGATTGTATCTTATTGCTGCGCTCTGACCTTTCCGAAACCCATCCCGTGGTTGGGATAAAGGTCAATCTGGCCGTCAAAGGAGGCAGGGCCTCTTTGATAGTGGCTAATCCTTACCCCATAAAGTTCAGTCGGCATGCCAAGCACACCCTTTTTTATCAGCCAGGCAGCGAAATCGCCCTCCTAAACGGCATGATACGGGTGATGATAGAAGAAAATCTAATTAATAGAGGGTTTGTAGATACCAGGACCTTGGGGTTTGAAGCCTTAGGCAAGGTGGTGGCCGCCTACACGCTGGATAAGGTGAAGGAGATGACAGGAATAGAACCGGCGGCGGTCATTGAGGCTGCCAGGACTTATGCCCGGGCCGAAAGGCCGACCATAGTTATTTCGGCCGGATATGCCCCACTGGGAGAAGATGACAGGTTGGTTCAGGCCGCCATTAATCTGGCCTTGATAACCGGTAACCCTGAAGGGATAGCCTATCTGGTGGAGCGCAATAATTCGGCTGGGGCCCTTTGGATGGGGGCAGTGCCATTTTGGCTGCCAGGGTATCAAGGCTTGGGAAATAGAGGCGAGTTTGAAGAGGTTTGGGGAGCGCCCTTGCCAGCCAAAGAAGGCCTAGGCGCGGTAGACATACTTAGTAAGTCTACGGCCGTCAAAGGCCTTTATTTGATTGGCGAGAATCCGTTAGCTGCCTGCCCTGATCCGGTCCGCACCAAACAAGCCCTGGAGAAACTGGATTTCTTGGTAGTTCAGGACTTGTTCCTAACGGAAGTGGCGGCTATGGCTGATATTGTCTTCCCGGCCGCAGGTTTTGCGGAAAAAGAAGGCACCTATACCAATACGGAGGGCAGGGTTCAAGAGATTAAACCGGCTTTAACCCCGCCTGGAGAAGCCAGACCGGACTTGGATATTATCTGTGAGCTTTCAAACTTGATGGGACATGAAATGAATTACTCGTCCGCGGCTGAGGTAAGAGGGGAGATAAAGAGACTGGTGCCTGATTTTGGACAGGCTAAGACCTTTGAAGGAAAAGGAAGATTAGTTGGGCTTGAGCCTAAGGATATAGTCGAAGAAATTAATGAAGATTACCCCCTGATATTGATGGATGGGGGTCTCCATTTCCATTCCGGTTCCCTTTCGAGATATTCTTCTGCCCTGGCTGAGGTCTCACCTGGGGCCAGGGTGGAGATAAGTTCTGTTGATGCTAAATCTTATGAGGTAGAGGCTGGAAGCCAGGTTAAGGTAAAGTCAAGGCATGGAGAAACCCTTCTTCAGGCAGCCGTGAATGAGCGCCTGCCTCAGGGAAGAGTCCTTATACGCCGTCATCCGGAAAGTGGGCTGATGAATCTTCTCCCCTGGCCTGAATTTAAGGAGGGGAGATATGAGGGGAAGATATGCACCGTCAAGGTGGTGAAGGCGTGATGATTATGCCGGAAATGGTCTCTTCAGAGGGATAATATTAGCTTCGGGTTTCGAGGAATCAAGGAAGATAAAGCTTGAGTAGGAGAAGTAAGCTGTTATGTTTTTAGTCACTGACATATACTATCTTTGCCGAGGGCTGGTCCAAACCTTTTATCATCTCTTTAAACCGTCGGTCACCCTTCAATACCCGGCCAGGCGATGGGAGATGCCTGAAAGGTGGCGGGGAGTAACCAGGTTGGTAGTGGATGAAACCACGGGGAAAGGGAAGTGCGTGGGTTGTTATCTCTGTGCCCGGATGTGTCCGTCGCAGGCCATAGAGATCAACACCCTGGAAGGTCCGGATCACGAAAAGGAAGTAGAGAGTTTTGAGGTGGATATCTCTCGTTGTATCTTTTGTGGACTCTGTGCCGAAGCCTGTCCTAAAGGGGCCATTATGCTTTCTACCGATTATGAATTGGCGGTATATGATCGAAGCGGGATGATCTACGAGCAGGAAGTCCTTCAGCAGGGGCCGGTGATAAAGAGGTATACTAAATAACAATGTAATTATTCAGCCACTGATTGACACGGATTAGCACGGATAAAATAAAAAATCAGTGTTTCATCCGTGTAAATCTGTGGCTGAATAGTTACATTAATAATTATTAACGATGTCTTACTTATACCAGACAGATAAATTAATGAAGCTCATTTATGACACCCTGGCCGGGTTCTGTGAGCAATATGGCCTCCCTTTATTTTACCTGGATATTTTGTTGATGCTGATGGTGGTGGGGATAATAATGGGTTTTGTTTCGATAAGCGTGCTGGGTATGGTCTGGCTGGAACGGAAAGTGAGCGCCCATATGCAGGACCGGCTTGGCCCTATGCGGGTCGGCCCGCATGGCGTTTTGCAGACCATAGCGGATGCGGTCAAGCTTCTTTTTAAGGAAAGAATTACTCCCCATAAGGCGGATAAAGTGGTTTATATCCTGGCGCCGGTAGTAATTTTTGCCTCAGCTATGGCCGCTTACGTAGTCATACCGTGGAGTCCGGGGATGATTATTGCCGACCTCAATATTGGGTGGCTTTACCTTTTAGCCATAGGGGGCGTGGCGGTTATCGGCATCCTCATGGCGGGGTGGGGTTCGAACAACAAGTATTCCCTGTTAGGTGGGTTCAGGTCCGGGGCTCAGATCATCAGCTATGAGGTAGCGGCTACCCTGTCCTGTCTGGGAGTGATTATGCTTACCGGTTCCCTGAGTATGGTTGACATTGTTAATGCTCAAAAGGAACTGGGATGGCCCTTTATAGTTTATCAGACGGTGGCCTTTTTTGTTTATCTTATGGCGGCTACGGCTGAGGTCAATCGAGCGCCTTTTGATCTGCCGGAGGCAGAGTCCGAACTCATTGCCGGTTTTCATACCGAATACTCTGCCATGGGTTTTTCCATGTTTTTTCTGGCTGAATATGCCAATATGTTTATCGTATCAGCCATAGCAACTACTCTCTTTCTGGGTGGTTGGTTAGGCCCGGTCCTGCCACCTATTGTCTGGTTTTTGATCAAGACCTTTGGGCTTGTTTTTGTCCTGATGTGGTTCAGGTGGACCTACCCCAGGATAAGGGTAGATCAGTTGATGGTTTTTGGCTGGAAATTCCTTATCCCAGTGGCCTTCATTAATCTTTTAATCACAGGGGTGGGAATGTTATTATGGTGGAACTAATTTCTTTTTACATCCTGGCCGTCATAGCGGTGATTTCGGCTTTATTAGTAGTTACCTTAAAGAACCTGGTCCATGCGGTCCTTTCTTTGGCCCTCTTCTTTTTCTGTGTAGCCGGGTTTTACGTGCTTTTAAATGCTGAATTCCTAGCGGCGGTGCAGGTTTTTGTCTATGTAGGGGGGATCACGGTTCTTTTCCTCTTCCTGATTATGCTCACCTTCAAGGTAGCGGATAAGCGGCTCAGGCAGGTGAATGAACAGTGGACCATCTCCTTGATAATAGTTGTTCTCTTTGGCTGGCTTTTAATCACCGGTCTTTCTGAAACTAATTGGGTGGTAACAGAAGGAGGTGCACCAGAAAAGGCTATCCCGGCTATTGGGAAACTACTTCTGACCACTTATGTCTTCCCCTTTGAGGTTGTTTCTGTTGTCCTACTGGCTGCCTTGATTGGGGCGATGGTGATAGCCAGAAAGTAACGACTGATCGCTTCCAACCAAAGGAACGGTGGTTTAATGTTTACTCGAATCCTGTTACCCACTGATTTTTCAAGCCATGCCCGGAAGACTTTAGAGTGTTTCTTAGGCCTTAAAGAAATCGGGGTAAAAGAAATCATCCTCATTACCGTGGTTGATGATCGGGGGGTGGAATATCCGGTGGCTCAAGATATGGCCGCTGAGGTGGAAAAAAAACTTGAAGAGATAAGATCAAAGGTGGAAAAAGAGGGGTTTAGCGTCAGGGCAGTGGTCAGAAAGGGATCTCCATATTTAGAGATACTTAAGGCGGCTGAAGAGGAAGAGGTAACTCTAATCGCCCTCGGTTCACACGGTAAGAGTCCTTTGGAAGAGGTTCTACTGGGCAGCGTCTCTGAGCGGGTCGTTCGTGAAGCCAAGGTTCCGGTTCTGATAGTTAGATATCGGCTCCTGGAAGGCGAAGAAGGCGTGGTCCTGGAGCGGGTTTCAGAAAATACCTTCCGGAAGATCCTTTATCCTACTGATTTCTCAACCTGCTCAGAAAATACCCTGAGATATATAGAGAGCTTAAAAACTGCCGGGGCTGAGGAGGTACTTGTAGCTCACACCATAGATGAGCGGCATATCACCAGAGAAAGTCTTGAAGATGTCAGGATTGCCCGGCGTCATAGCCTGGAAAGAATTAAGGAAGAACTTGAAACCTGGGAGTATAAAGTCAAGGTCTCTCTATCTACGGGGGTTCCTCTGGCCAGGATCCTTGATATAGCTGAAGAGGAAGATATTTCTATTATTGTTTTAGGCTCTCATGGCAAGGGGTTAGTTAAAGAGATGCTTCTGGGCAGTGTTTCTGAAAATGTAGTCCGAATGGCCAAACGGCCTGTGCTGGTTATTCACGAGAGAGATGTAGGGGGATTGGAGGACAGCAGATAGGCTGAAGACTGAAGGCTAAAGGCTGAAGACTAAAGGCTGAAGGCTGAAGACTGAAGGCTGAAGGCGGAAGGCGGAAGGCTGAAGGCGAAAGGCTGAGGGCGGAAGGCTGAAGGCGGAAGGCTGAAGGCGGAAGGCTGAAGGCGAAAGGCGGAGGGCGGAAGGCTGAAGGTGGAAGGCTGAGGGCGGAAGGCTGAAGGTGGAAGGCTGAAGGCGAAAGGCGGAAAGCTGAAAGCGGAAGGCTGAAGGCGGAAGCCTATCCACCTGAGCAGTTACGAGGGAGAAACAAGATGGAACTGTCACATTATCTTACTTTATCCGCTATAATATTTTCTATTGGTCTCTATGGCGTTCTCACCAGACGAAACGCCCTGGGGATATTGCTCTCTATCGAGCTGATGTTGAACTCAGTTAATATCAATCTGGTGGGCTTTTCTCATTTTATTACGCCGGCCTTACTGGCCGGTCAGATATTTACCATCTTTACGATCACTATTGCGGCGGCTGAGGCCGCCGTGGGACTGGCGATCATTAATAATATCTATCGCTCGGCCAAGACTGTCAACTGTGATGAGATAAACCTGATGAAAGGGTAGCTCCATTGCGGATTGCGAATCGCGGATTGTGAATTGCGAATCGCGGATTGTGAATCGCGAATCGCGAATTGCGAATCGCGGATTGCAGATGGCGGTAATTTTTCGTGTCCTTAGGTCCCTTAGGTCCCTTAGGTCCCTTAGGTCCCTTAGGTCCTTTATGTCCCTTAGGTCCTTTGAAAGGGTAAGCGCATGCTTAATTACGTCTGGTGGATACCACTATTACCTTTAATTACCTTTTGTGTCATTATCTTCTTCACCCGCAAGGCTAAGACCCTGTCTGCTTACCTCTCTATTTTAACTGTCTTTGTCTCTTTTATCCTTTCAGGTAAGCTCTTCTTCTACCTGATGACCCATCCCAAGACAGTCGAGATATCTATGGAGTGGTTTAGAACCGGTCGAATTGGCATTGAACTGGGTATACTGATTGATCCCCTGACCGGAATGATGGTGGTGGTAGTTACCCTGGTCAGCCTTCTTATCCAGATTTACTCCCTGGGGTATATGCATGGTGATCCAGGGCTTTCCAGATATTATGCCTTCCTTTCCCTGTTTACCTTTTCTATGCTTACCCTGGTTGTAGCCAATAACTTCATTGAGATTTTTATTGGTTGGGAACTGGTGGGATTATGTTCTTATGCCTTGATCGGCTTCTGGTATCAAAAACCGGAGGCGGCCGCCGCTGGCAAGAAGGCCTTTATCACTACCCGGGTTGGTGATGTGGGGTTTATGATTGGAATTCTGCTGCTTTTCTCTTATGCGCAGACCTTTAATTTCTTGCAAGTAGAGGAATTTCTTCGACTCGGAACTCTTTCACCCGCTCTGGTGACTTTCATTGCCGTCTTGATCTTCTGTGGAGCGGTAGGTAAGAGCGCCCAGTTTCCACTCCATGTCTGGCTGCCGGATGCGATGGAAGGTCCGACACCGGTCAGCGCCTTAATTCATGCGGCTACTATGGTAGCGGCTGGCGTCTATCTGGTTGGCCGGCTCTTTGGACTATTTGCCGGTTCAGACCAGGCCATGGTAGTAGTAGCCTATATTGGTGGTTTTACAGCCATCTTGGCGGGGACTATTGCCGTAGCCCAGAATGATATCAAGCGGATTGTGGCCTATTCAACCCTCAGCCAGTTAGGCTATATGATGCTGGCTTTAGGCTGTGGTGGTTATACGGCCGGGCTTTTTCACCTGATGACGCATGCCTTCTTTAAGGCCCTTCTCTTTTTGGCGGCCGGCAGTGTTATCCATGCGATTCATTCCCAGGACATCTGGGAGGCAGGCGGACTTTTTAAGCCAATGAAGATTACCGCCATAGTCTTCTTGTTAGGAAGCCTTTCCCTGGCAGGCATCCCACCATTAGCCGGCTTCTGGAGCAAGGATGAAATCCTGTTGGCGGTTCATAATTCAGGACACACCTTACTCTTCACGACGGCCATCATTACTGTTTTCTTAACGGCCTTTTATACCTTCAGGCTCTGGTTTGTGGTCTTTACAGGGGAAGAAAAGGAAGGCTCACATGCCCACGAGTCCCCTGCCGTGATGACCATTCCCATGATAATACTTGCCGTCCTGGCGGTAGTAGCTGGTCTGCCTGGCTCACCCTGGATGGGCGGCTGGATACATAAATTTATCCACTTTGAAGGGATGCCTAAGGTAGAAGCTGGGCACGGCGGTCACGGCGTAATGTATCTTTCCTTAGCTATGGCTGCCTTAGGCATAGCCACGGCCTGGATCATCTATAAGGTCAGGTGGGTATCCTACGAATCCATTGCCCAGACCTTTTCCAGGCTTCATAGTCTTTTCTTCCACAAATATTGGATAGATGAGTTTTATGGTCTCACCGCCATCAGGCTTACCTTAGCTCTAGCCTGGCTTTCTTCCCTCTTTGACCAGTATGTGATTGACGGTTTAGTCAATGGCACGGCCTGGACCACGGTAGCCTTGGGCCGGGGAATAAGAACCTTCCAGACTGGCCTGGTTCAGAACTATATACTTATCATCTTTATGGGTATGCTGGTCTTCCTGTTGGCCAAGCTGCTGTAAAAGGAGTTATCATGCTTCTTTCATTGATTGTCTTTGTTCCCCTCATCGGAGGCTTGATCATTCTGCTGATGGACCGGGACAAGGCGTGGGCGATTAAGACTATGGCCACTATTGGAGCCGCCATTCCCTTCGGTCTGGCGGGTTGGCTTTACTATTGCTTTGATCCATCCATCTCTGAGATCCAATTTGCCGAGAAAATAGACTGGATTCCCAGCCTGGGTATTAGCTACTATGTCGGCGTAGATGGTCTTGGGCTGCCAATGGTGATTGTTACCAGCCTGCTATCTTTGGTAGCCGTAACTATCTCCTGGAATATTAAGACGGGGGTGAAGGAATATTTCGCCCTCTTTCTTATCTTAGAGACAGGTATGATGGGGGTCTTTGTGGCCCTTGACCTTTTTCTCTTTTATATTTTCTGGGAATTGGTGCTTATTCCTATGTATTTTATCATTGGAATCTGGGGTGGTCCCCGGAAAGAATATGCGGCCCTAAAATTTATTATTTATACCGTGGTAGGCAGTGTATTTATGCTCCTCGGCTTGCTGGGCATCTACTTCACCAGTGACCCGCATACCTTTAATATCATTGAGCTATCCCAAGGGACTCCGTTTAAAGGCATGATTTTATTTCAGAAGGTAGTTTATGTGGCCCTCTTTTTAGGCTTTGCGATCAAGGTGCCCATCTTTCCCTTTCACACCTGGCTTCCTGATGCCCATGTGGAAGCCCCCACGGCCGGTTCTGTCATCCTGGCCGGGGTCCTGCTCAAGATGGGGGCTTACGGGCTGATGAGGGTCTGTTTTCCTATCCTCCCCGAGGCCACCCTATATTTTGCTAACTATCTGGCCGTGTTGGCTCTGATAAACATCCTTTACGGGGCCTTTACGGCTATGGGCCAGAGCGATTTGAAGAAGATGATCGCCTATTCCAGTGTTTCTCACATGGGCTACGTCTTGTTGGGCATGTCGGCCTTAACAGTAACCGGCTTTAACGGCGCTTTGCTTCAAATGTTCAATCATGGCCTCATCACCGGCTCCCTCTTTATGTTAGTTGGGGTGATCTATGACCGGGCGCATATCCGGGATATTGACGGTTTTGGTGGGATTGGCGAACGCATGCCGGCTTATACCGGGCTGATGGGCGTGGCCGTGATGGCCTCTCTGGGCCTGCCAGGTCTAGCCGGCTTTATTAGCGAACTATTGTGTTTCGTGGGCGCCTTTCCGACCTTCCCTATTATTACGGCGGGTGCTGTCTTAGGGGTGCTTTTGTCGGCTGTATATCTCTTATGGATGTTCCAGCGCATATTTATGGGCGGACTCAACCCCAGGTGGGCCGAACTTACTGATGTAAACTTCAGGGAGTGGATTTCCCTGCTTCCCCTGATGGTACTTATTGTCCTCCTGGGACTCTATCCCAGACTGATATTAGACGTGATGAATACGACCATGACTCATCTCATCCCCAGGTTTCAATAGGCGAAGAGGACAGATTACAGAACAAAGATGTCAGATAAATAGTCTGTATTCTGATTAGGGAGGAAAAGAGAATTGAACTGGACGTGGATAGATTGGCCCCTCTTAGGGCCGGAGATAATAGTGCTTATTACGGCTTTATTGGTTTTCGGTTTAGACCTTATTTGGGGCGAGGAATCTGAAAGAGAGGTCCTGGGTGGGCTTGGCATTCTTGGTCTGAGCGCCGCTTTCTACGCCACCATTAGCCTCGGAGAGGGTGAGTTGTTTGGTCACCTCTATGTGATTGATTCTTTAAGCGTCTTCTCCAAGCAAGTCCTATTAGGGATAGCTATCCTTATTATTATGTCCTCCTTTGATTACATCAAGGGGAATACTAAATATGAGGGAGAATATTATGGACTGCTTCTCTTGGCTACCCTGGGGATGATGCTTATCTCCTCAGCCGCCGAACTGATCACTATATTTATCTCCCTGGAATTGGCCACCTTAACCTGTATTGTTCTGGCGGCTTATTTTAAACACGAACCTAAATCAACTGAAGCCGGGGTGAAATATCTCCTGGTGGGACTTGTCTCAGCGGTAATCTTGCTTTATGGAATAAGTCTTCTCTACGGTCTCACGGGAACAACGGTGCTTTATGAAATAGCCGGTTCTATCAGGAATTACTCCACCCAACCCATTCTTTTTATCAGTTGTATCTTCCTGACGGCTGGTTTTGGCTTCAAAATTGCTTCGGTGCCTTTTCATATGTGGGCGCCGGATACTTACGAAGGCGCCCCCACCCCGATAACGGCTTTTCTGGCTACGGCCTCTAAGGTAGCTGGATTTGTCATCTTGCTTCGGTTTTTTGTGGGTGGACTGGGAGATGTTGAATCCCATTGGATCCCCATTATGGCTGTCCTGGCGGTTCTCTCTATGTCCATCGGCAACCTCTCAGCCATTCCGCAGACTGATATTAAGCGGATGCTGGCTTACTCCTCTATTGCCCACGCCGGCTATATTCTGATCGGTTTAGCCGTAACCAGCCGGTTATCTCTTGCCTCTGTCCTCTTCTACTTACTGGCCTATGCCACCGCTAATTTGGGGGCCTTTTTAGTCATCATTGCCTTTTCCAAACATAGCGGCCTCCACACTATTTCCGACTATGCAGGATTGAGCAAGCGCTCGCCTTTACTGGCCTTAGGTATGTTGTTGTCATTAGTATCTCTGGCTGGTATCCCTCCTCTGGGGGGGTTTATAGGTAAATTCTATATCTTTGCCGGAGCTATTTCTGAAGCTCTTTCGGCGGAAAGACTCTGGCTTATCGGGCTGCCTGTTTGTGGAGTCATCTTCAGTATTGTTTCTGTTTACTATTATTTCAGGGTAATCAAAGCAATGTATTTAGTCGAACCTATTGATCCCCAGCCCATCCCCATTTCACTCCCCTTAGGGTTAGCCCTTCTCATATCCGTCTTGCTCACCTTGCTTCTGGGTATCTATCCTAATCCCTTTCTATCCTTAGCTCAATCAGCCATTCAGAGCATCTTTTAAAGTAACTACTCAGGTAAATAGGCTGAAGGCTGAAGTTCAATTCCCCCTGGCTTTACCAAAATTCCGGAGACCGTCTCCGTGATCCCTCTCTGGCAGCTCTTGGGTAGATGGGGGACGGTGGTGCGGTGCAGCCAGGCTATCTAATGACGGGGTGACCCTGATCTCTCCTTCTTAACGCCCTTACCATAAGCACACTCATTATTATTACCGCCGCTATGATACCCCAACCTGTCATACTTGGGATCAGGGCTGGAGTGCTGTCGCAGACATCACCTGTTCCATCACCATCCGTGTCTTCCTGCCCTGGATTAGATACCAGTGGACAATTATCTACTCCATCCAACACCCCGTCGTTGTCATCATCTGTATCACAGGCATCGCCTATGCCATCGGTATCTGTGTCAGTCTGACCGGGATTAGACACCAGTGGACAATTATCTGCCCCATCCAGGAGGCCGTCGTTGTCATCGTCCGTGTCGCAGGCGTCTCCTATGCCGTCGGTATCCGTGTCTGTCTGACCCGGATTGGGAGTAGAGGGGCAATTGTCAGCCGTGTCCGGGGCACCGTCACCATCGCTGTCATATTCGCAGGCATCGCCTATTCCATCACTATCCGTGTCAGTCTGACCAGGATTGGACACCAGTGGACAATTATCTACTCCATCCAATACCCCGTCGTTGTCATCGTCTGTATCACAGGCATCGCCTATCCCGTCGGTGTCCGTGTCTGTCTGACCCGGATTGGGAATAGAGGGGCAATTGTCAGCCGTGTCCGGGGCACCGTCACCATCGCTGTCATATTCGCAGGCATCGCCTATCCCGTCGGTGTCCGTGTCTGTCTGACCCGGGTTGAAGACCAGCGGACAGTTATCTGCCCCGTCCAACACCCCGTCGTTGTCATCGTCCGTATCACAGGCATCACCTATCCCGTCGGTGTCCGTGTCTGTCTGAGCCGGGTTGAAGACCAGCGGACAATTATCTGCCCCATCCAATACCCCGTCGTTGTCATCGTCCGTATCACAGACATCGCCTATCCCGTCGGTATCCGTATCTGTCTGACCCGGGTTGAAGACCAGCGGACAATTATCTGCGCCATCTAACACGCCGTCGTTGTCATCGTCCGTATCACAGGCATCGCCTATCCCGTCGGTGTCCGTGTCTGTTTGACCCGGATTGGGAGTAGAGGGGCAATTATCGGCCGTATCCGGAATGCCGTCACCATCGGTATCCGTCACGCCTTTTTGTTCTTCCGAACCGGCCATCACGGCAAGATGGCCACTATTTTCTATTAGACTATACTTGCGGACCTGAATATCGTCCCACTTGGTGCTTGTTCCATAGCCATTCAGGGCTATCCTCCCTGCCGACAAGGCAGAGTCGCCGATCTCTATCATCCATCCGGCCGGTTCCGAACCGCCTACCGGCCAATACCTTGCTTTCAACTGCGTCCCGACAAGGGCAAGTTTCATTCGGTAATAAGTTCCCAGAGAAAAAGTCGACCCATCCGGGGCAGATAACTGTGTCATCCCCCCATTCATTACATGCAATTCAAAACCCGGCCCCTCACCATTGTTGTCCAGATTATTATTAAGCCCTAACAAGTAATAATGAAGCGTATCTGTATACCGGCCCATAAATTCCAGGACAGGATATCCGCCGGTCATTACCCCGGTTGCCTCTAAAACATAATCCGTCCAGGCGGCATCCCCCGCATAAGTAATGGGTCTCCCTACAGTGCTCGTTTGGACATATTCACCACCAATGACACTCCATGATCCGAAAATGGGCGTCCATCCGTCAGCATTCCCCTCGTTGAAATCATCAAAAAACATATAAACCTGATTTTTACTGGCGGGCGGGCTACCTGCTCCTGGAAAACCATAATAGATATAATAGCTGGTGTCAGAGCTGCTTCCTCCAATAACCACCTGGGTTTTAAACCAGACATCCGTGGCCGTCGTATTGGGGTTAATTAAATCCCTGTCCAATTCCTGATTAGAAGTCCCATTCCAGTAGACAAGGCGCAGATCATTTCCCGTGGCTAACATTTTACCGGCTGTAACTAAACTGGCTGTATTCAGACTAACCTTAAGCGAATAACCGGCCTCCAAATTAGAAGAACCATTATTGGTGATAGTTACATTTCGCCTGTAACTATAGTTGGCATTCCACCAGTCAGCCGCCTTAAGCCAGGTCGGGATCAAAAGGATGGCTAAGGTCAAATACACCAGGACACAGTTTCTTTTCATTGGATACCTCCTTTGAGAATTAAGGGTTAGGTGAATAGACTAAAGGTGGAAGGCTTTTAAGACCGAAGGCTGAGGGCTGAAGTTCAATAGCCTTCAGCCTATCCACCTGAGTAGTTACGCCTTTTTCTATATCATAATTCAGCGCGCTTGTCAAGCAAATTTGTTCGAGTGCCGCCGTGAAGAATGAATTTTTTCTCTGCCGGATACGCCTGGGAGATTTTCATTTTTTACACCCGACCGCTAAACTTTCTACTTGACTTAACCTTTCCGATAGGCTATATTACCAACCAGGGGGCCGAATAGATAAAGTGAGCGGAGACACGTCCTCCCATAAAAGGAGATAATAAATGCCCAAGACCATAGAATTACACGTCCAACCCATTATTCCCAAAGAGATTGAACGAATCAGGGAAATTGCTTACAACTTCTGGTTTTCCTGGAATCCGGAGGCATTATGGCTTTTTTCTTCTCTTGACCGACCCCTTTGGAGAAAGGTGAGACATAATCCGGTTGAATTTCTCAACGAGGTCAGCCAGCATAAGCTGGAAAAAGCAGGCAGGGATCGCACCTATCTGCTTGAATACAATAAGGTAATGGCCAGCTTTGACCATTACATGTTGCGGCAGAAAACCTGGTATGCTCATCGATTTGGCCACCGAGAAAAGGACGAGCTTATTGCCTATTTCGCGGCGGAATATGGGCTACATGAATCACTGGCCATTTATTCCGGCGGGCTGGGTATTTTGTCGGCGGATCATTGCAAGGCCGCCAGTGACCTGGGTTTGCCCTTTGTGGCCGTAGGCTTGCTTTACCGGCGTGGATATTTTACTCAAAAGATTGATGGTTATGGGAATCAGATTGCGGAATATATTGATAATGACTTCCATAAGATTCCCATTCAGCGGGTGCTGGACCAGGAAGGAAAACCATTAATCGTGGCGGTTGACGTAACCGGCCGGGATGTATATGTAAATGTCTGGGAGGCAAAGATTGGACGAATATCCCTTTATCTGCTTGATACGGATATTGAGCGAAATAATGAGAAAGACAGGCTTATTACCCATAACCTTTATGGCGGGGACATGGCCACCCGGATCTCTCAGGAGATTATACTGGGTATGGGCGGAGTCCGTGTCCTGCAGGCCATGGGCCTGAATCCTACTGTATGGCATATAAATGAAGGGCATTCAGTGTTAATGGGGTTTGAACGAATTCGCAGCATGGTGAAAGAACAGGGCTTAAACTTTTATGAAGCCCTGGAGGTGTTTCGGGCTACGACTGTCTTTACCACGCACACCCCTGTCCCGGCTGGGCATGATGTCTTCCCCTTGGAGATAAAGGAGTATTATTTCAAACATTACTGGGAGGAGGTCGGTTTAACCCGGGATGAATTTATGGCCCTGGGGCTGGAAGAAAGAAGAGGCACGAAGCTGTTTAATCTGACGCGGTTGGCCTTTCAGTTGGCTAATTATACCAATGGGGTAAGTCTCCTTCACAGCAAGATAACCAGTAAGATGTGGGAACGGTTGTGGCCGGGTATACCCATAGATGAGAATCCCATTTTTCATATCACCAATGGCATCCATACCTTCACTTGGATTGCCCCACCTATGGCGGATTTATTCGACCAGTATCTGGGCCAGGAATGGCGAAGCAACCTTTCAGAAATAGAGTTCTGGGAAAAGGTGAAGGCCATCCCTGATGATATTTACTGGGGAGTGCGTAAGGAGCTCAAACGCCGGATGATTGAGGTTATTCGGGCTAATCTGAAAAGACAACGGATTCGAAACGGCGCCGCGACTACTGAGATTCGTGAGATAGAAAATATTTTAGACCCGGATATTCTGACCATTGGATTTGCCCGCCGGTTTGCCACTTACAAGCGGGCCAATCTTCTTTTCAGGGACATGGAGCGATTGAAAAGGATTGTGACCCATCCTGAACGGCCTGTTCAGATTGTATTCGCGGGGAAGGCGCATCCGGCTGACCAGCCGGCCCAGGATATTATTCGGCAGATATATAATATTTCTCAACAGAGCGAATTCCGGAGGCTAATAGTTTTGGCAGAGAACTATGATATTAATATTGCCCGGTGTTTAGTCTCCGGGGCGGATGTCTGGTTGAATACCCCGAGGCGCCCTTATGAAGCTAGTGGAACCAGCGGTCAAAAGGTGGCTATAAATGGCGGCATCAATCTCAGTATACTGGACGGATGGTGGGCTGAAGCGGCTCAAGATAATAACGGCTGGGTTATTGGAGATGACCGGGAGTATGAGGATGAGGCCAGGCAGGATATGTATGATAGTGATTCCTTATATTCTTTGCTGGAAGAGGAAATTATTCCCCTGTATTATCAAAGGGAAGAAAAAGGGTATTCTTCGGGCTGGATTAAACGATCAAAAAAATCATTGAGGACGATTGCGCCGGTATACAATACGGATCGAATGGTTAGAGAATATACCCGCAAATGTTATATTAAAGCCTCTGATTCCAGCCGGAAAAGTAGAGCAGACAACTACGCCGTGGCCCGGGAAATAGCCTCCTGGAAGAAGAAAATTCTTGCCGCCTGGCCGGAGGTCAAGCTGTCTATGGTCGAAGAATGTGATCAGGATTTCTGTTTTGGGGAAGAGAAACCCATTAAGATATGGGCGAATCTCTCCAACTTACAACCGGAAGATGTCACCATTGAACTCTATATTAAAAAGAATGAGGAAGAAAAACCCCTGCTTGTCCCATTGAAATATATCGAAAAACCCCTGCTTGTCCCATTGAAATATATCGAAGAACAAGCCAAAGGCAAACATCTCTATCAAGGGATATTTTCTCCTCCGGATAGTGGACGGTATATGATTTCTGTCCGGGTCATACCATCTCATCCTGAGCTTTTGCATAAGCATGAAACAGGATTATGTAAGTGGCTTTAGTCGGTGATGGTTAAGGAAGAAATGAATCAGTCTTCATGTGCTTACTGTAATGGTACCGAATGGGAGATAGTGGTTGAGAATGGTCTTGAAGTCACCAGAAAATGCCGCTGTTACAGGGAAAAAAGGCGAACCAGACTCTTACGTGAAGCCAGAATCCCGGAAAGATACCGGCACTGTAATATTGACAACTTCGAGGTTCACCACCCCAGCCTAGGCCAGGCCAGGGAGATTACGAAAAGATTTGTCCATGAATATCCGGCCATAGATGTGGGCTTGCTTTTTATGGGCAACTGCGGGGTAGGTAAGACGCATCTGGCCGTAGGGATTATCCGTTATCTGACTTCTCAGAAAGGCGTCCCCTGTATTTTTTATGATTTCAGAGACCTGCTTAAGGCCATTCAATCTACTTATTCTCCTGAATCCGGGGCATCTGAATCAGCCATCCTGGAACCGGTTCTAACCAGAGAGATTTTAGTCCTCGATGAATTGGGCGCAAAAAAGATGAGCGACTGGGTGCGGGATACCATAACTCACATTATCAATCGAAGATACAACGACAGGAAAATAACTATTATTACCTCTAACATCCTGGATCAACCTAACTCCGGGGATGAAGGATTAGTAGACCGAATTGGCTATCGTCTGAGGTCAAGGCTCTATGAAATGTGCCGGGTAGTCAATATGGAAGGCCCGGATTTCAGAAAGGCCGTCAAACAGGCTGGGTTTCAGTTCGCGTAGGTAATAAAAAAGGTAACCGTTCAGGGGGTAATGAAAGTTGAGGGGAAATTTATGTAACTATTCAGCTCTTAAGGCACAAAGATATAAAGATTACCAATAATAGCACACGGATTACACGGATGAGACGGATTGACACGGATAAAAATTTATTAGAAAAAATCCGTGAGAATCCGCCAAAATCTGTGTCATCCGTGTGCTATTCTATCATTCTCTTCGTGGCTTTGTGGCTGAACGGTTACTAAAATAGGGAAGGCGCTAAAAGCCCCCTAAGAAAAAAAAGGAGGGATTGGAAATGGCTGAGGAGATTAAAGAAAAGTTGGGGACAGCCACTATCACTGACGAAGTGGTGGGAGCCATTGCTGGTCTGGCTGCCTCTGAAGTTCCCGGAGTAGCTGGAATGAGCGAAGGGATAGTTGACGGCATTGCCCGGGTGCTTAGTCGAAGTCAAATCGGCAAGGGAGTAAAAGTGGAGGTTGGAAAAAAGGAAGCCGCTATTGACCTGGCTATCGTGGCTGACTACGGACCGGTTATCCCGGAGGTAGTCAGAAATATTCAGGCCAAGATCAAAAACAAAGTAGAAGTTATAACCGGCCTGAAGGTAGTAGAAGTAAATGTCCGGGTGGAGGGGATAAAGATGCCTGAAGAAGAAAAAGCGCCTCCCGCTAAAAGAGTGGAATAATTCTAAGTCAGAGGACACAGAAGACAGAGGACAGACCATTTCTGACTCCTGACCTCCGACCTCTGACTTCTGACCTCTGACTTCTGAGAAATGATAAGATATTGGCTTCCAGTTTGTTTATGGGCAGGATTCATTTTTTATCTTTCTTCTCTCTCCGAAACGCCGGTTCCCCCTCTTCTGGAGACACCTGGTTTGGATAAAGCCGCCCACCTAATAGAATACACCATTCTGGCCCTTCTCTTAGCCAGGGCATTAAAGAATTCTGAGTCTAAATGGCTATCTAACCAATGGGTGGTGCTGACTATGGTGGGCACTATTCTCTACGGCGTAACTGATGAAATCCATCAATACTTTGTTCCCCTCCGCCAGACAGACCTCTATGACCTCCTCTTTGACAGCCTGGGGGCCCTGATCGGACAAAGAGGCTGGAGGCGGCTTTCACACTGGAGAGAGGGCCGTAACTGTTTAGCCAAATTGAGTACCGATCACCGATGACCGATAACGAGATCTTTAAGTTTTCGCCCTATGTGTTTTCCCCTTATTGTTATTACCGGACCAACCGCCGTCGGCAAGACAGATTTGTCCGTCAAATTAGCCCTCAAATTAGGGGCGGAGATCATCTCGGCCGATTCCAGGCAGGTCTATTTGGGGATGGATATTGGCACGGCTAAGCCTTCAGTCGAGGCAAGGCATCTTGTGCCGCATCATCTTATTGACGTGGTCAAACCGGATGAGGAATTTACCGTGGCCGATTTTAAAGCCATGGCTGAGGCCAGGATCGACCGGCTCCATTCCGGAATGCGGATGGCGGAAGGCGGCAGGGAAAATCCGAAATCCGCAATCTGCAATCCGAAATGGATAAAGCCCCCTCTCCTCGTAGGCGGGACTTTCCTTTATATCCGATCTATTATAGATGGCCTATTCCCAGGACCGTCGGCCTCTCCTGAAATCCGAAGGAGATTGACCCAAGAAACAGACCAGTTTGGTCCACAATACCTTTCTGAAAAGCTTAAGGAAGTCGACCCCACCACCGCCGCTAAGTTAGACCCGGCCGACCTGAGGCGGATCACCAGGGCCCTTGAGGTCTATTATCTTACTGGTCAGCCCATTTCTCACCTTCAGACCCAAAAAACCACCAAGCAGAACTATTCGGTGCTGATGATCGCTTTGCTCAGAGAAAGGGATGAACTCTTTGCCCGCCTCCAGGTGAGGATAGAACAGATGATTCAAAAGGGGCTGGTAGAAGAGGTGCAGCGGCTATTAGATCAGGGTTTTGGGCCGGAACTTCGGTCTATGGAGGGGTTGGGATATCGGGAGATAATCGGATACCTGAAAGGAGAATACGGTCTCTCTGAGGCCAAGGCTATTATTTTAAAACGAACTAAGCGGTTGGCCAGATATCAATTGGGCTGGATAAGAAACGATAAAAGATACCACCTCTTCCACCCGGATCAGGAAGAGGAGATATTTAATCAGATCGAGCACTTTCTGGGGAGAGTGGAGTGTGGCCAGGTCTCTTCTCTCCATTCTCCACTCTCCACCTTATCTTAGTGTCAAGAGGAGAAGAATAACCAGACCAAGACCTCCCAGAACGGCTGTCTTGTTTCCCCCTTTGGTCTCTGAGATTTCTTCTTTCGGTGAAATAGAAGGCGGTTCCTTTGGTGGCTTTTCTTCGACCTGGGGAGGAGGGATAACTTCAGCTTCGGCTATCTTGGGAGGAAGTGAGGTTTCTTCTTCTTGCTTTTCTTTGACCTGAGAAAGAGAGGTAACTTCAGTTATCTCAGGAGGAGAAGCCATCTTCGGCAGGTACCAATCTCCGGCAGGCTCAAGTCTCAGCCTATAAGTCTTGCCTTGTTTCAGAACGAGGCTGGGTAGAATACCCTTCATTCTTTCGGTGCAAGGGGGGAAATAGTAGTCCGGCCAAAGAGGCTGGGGGGGCTCTCGATTATCGGCGAATTTGAGGTCGAACTCCGGATGGAGAGGAATGGAATCACCATTTTCATAAAGAACTAACTGGAAAGAAGATTGATCCGCTTTGGCGATCTCAATCGGACAGATATCAAAAAAACAGATATGTTTTCCCACCGGGAGGTGGAAGGATTTTTCGGTGAGAGCAGGACTGGCTGCTTCCCGGACGAATTCGATTTCAGGACCAGAAGGAAAAAAATAGAAAAGAAAATCCTCGGAGGAGGCGGGAGAATTTGATTCCTTGAAAAATTCTAATTTAGGGTAAAACCGGAAATAGTCCTTTAAAACTTCATCTATTTCAAAAGAAAAAGGCAGACTGCCTGTCCCTAAGCTCTCTTTTTCCCTTTCCAGACCATTTTGAGCCTGGGCGGCAATTTCTTTTATCTGTTCCGGCGGCTCCTCAATTAAACTAAGACGATCAAGCCCCAGGCGTTCTCCCTCAGCAAAAACCTGAAGGGCCTTTTCAAAAGAACCCATCTCGAGTAAGGTTTCTGCCTTGCGAAAGTAAGCATCAACCAGATCAGGATTAAAATTTATCGCTTCCGAGAAGGCCATTTCAGCAAACTCCAGATTTTTAGCGGCTCTAATTCCCAGAATTTCATCCAGATATTGGAAATCTAAATAAGATGAAGCGTTAAATTCATCCTTAAGAATGTAAAGAAAATAAGTTAAAGGAACCCTGTTCTGGTAAAATCTTTTCCTTAACTCATGAGCGGTAATCTTATTTAAAAGGAAGGTCTGAGTAAGGATGGCCTTTCCTTCTTTAATGTAGAACTCCCCTCTTCTTAAGGCTCTTTCTCCCAGGTTGTACCACTTGAGGGCATTTTTTTCATCTACTTGTTGCGCTGAGGAGAAGAAAGGGGTAGAGATCAGAAAGATTGAAGATAGTAAAAAGATGGAAGATAAACGTTTCATAATGCTCGATGCTCGATTCTCGACACTGGATGCTCGATTCTCGACACTGGATGCTCGATACTCGATGCTGGATACTCGATGCTGGATACTCGATGCTCGATGTTGGATGCTCGATGCTCGATGCTCGATGCTGGATGCTCGATGCTGGATGCTCGATGCTGGATGCTCGATGTTGGATGCTCGATGCTGGATGCTCGATGCTTGATGCTCGATGCTGGATGCTCGATGTTGGATGCTCGATGCTCGATACTCGATGCTCGATGCTGGATGCTCGATGTTTGATACTCGATGCTGGATGCTCGATGTTGGATGCTCGATGCTCGATGTTGGATGCTCGATGCTCGATGTTGGATGCTCGATGCTCGATGTTGGATGCTCGCTGCTTGATACTCGATGCTGGATGCTCGATGCTGGTAAAGGATTTAGTGTCCAGTATCGAGCATCGAGCATCGAGCATCGAGCATCGAAATTATATCACAACGTAAAGCCTCTTTCAAGAAAAATATTTAAAGATTTTAGTTTAATTGGTCGAAATAGATAGTAATGGGAGGGAACCATGG